>NZ_AUTO01000241.1:0-6705 GCF_000498055.1 Pseudoalteromonas sp. TB51 | reverse complement strand
GTAATACCGAATTACCTATCATAGGGGTAATTAAAAATACGCTGCCAATAAACCAAATATTCATATAATCATGAATAAGTGGCAGCACTAATTGTCCGGCCCCTAATAAAGTGAATATTGGGTCGATTAGTAAATATCCAACAAACGAAAGTAAAATAACTAATAGTAGCGCCACAATAAGCGACACACTGGCATCAAATCGCGCCTCTTCTATTTTATTACTGCCTAAGGCTTTCGCTATTACCGCTGATGTACCAATACCTAAACCTATGGCTAGGCTTATTACCGTAAAGGTTACCGGAAACGTAAAGCTTACCGCTGCAAGGGGCTCTGTGCCCAACATACTGATAAAAAATGTATCGACTATATTGAACATCATTAGCGTGACCATGCCAAATATCATCGGAATGGTCATTTTTTTCAATGTAGGCAAGATGGGATCGTTAAGTAAATCTGGGCGTGATTGAGAATGTGAAGTTTCGCGCATGGAATAAATAAGCCTCTTTTACTGAGCGAGCCATTTTAAAGCATCATAGCAATTCAAGCCACGGATTTATCAATGGATTTAGTACTAATAATAAAGCAACAATTAAAAAAATAGCTAAAGTTGAATTTTTAAGCATTTGTGCACAAATACGCCCTTAGAGCGCCAAAAAACAATAAGTGAACATTTTTATTACTTTTTTAACATTTAACCCTGCAAATTCGCTGAATTTTTACACAGCGCGGTATTAATCTTTATCGTAACGAATTAATTTACTCATCGTTGCATGGTAATTCAGCATGTATTTATAACCCTATGTTTTTTATAGTAATAAAAAAATCGTTTTAAAAGCTTGAAATCGTTGTAGCGCCCTAAAACTCTGGTCGGGACAGTGTTCTTAAAGTTTCATAAACAGAGTTATCCACAGAAACCGTGGATAACTCAGCTGAGCCCGCATTTATAAAGGCTTGCGCGCTGGCTAAAATTCAGCTCAGGTCCAACCTTTGCTCAAAGTTAAAGTTAAAAACTTATCAATGCTTGCAAACAAAAAATTAAGCTAAGCCAAATCTTTGTGCCTAATACAGCTATAAGTGACTTAATTAGTTTACGCAAATATTTAGCAACTTATTGATTGTTTTGTTTTTGTACAGCTTTTTAAAATAAAGTTTCCAACCACGGCTTTATTAGTTTAACCCCTCTTAAATACGGTAATACGAAAAAACTACCCTGCTGGATTTTTTAAAAAGATCTGCTAGCTAAATTTATACTCGGTTTTATGACAACCAGGTTAAATACAAATTTACTGATTTGCCGCGATAAATTTTGTCTCAGCGGCATTTTTTACACATAAATTAAACAATGGCTATTTTATGGGCGCTGTTTTTTTCACATTGGTGTGAGTCTAAATAGAGATTTACCGCCGTGTTTTGCATAAATAGAGTTATAAAATGCGCAGATCGAACATAAAAACAACGAATAAACTTCTTTTTTAAATTTATGACTTTTATATGTTGACACTTTGCGGCTCCATCATTAATATTTCGCCCCGTTGAAAGGCATGACGCTTCCCCCTTAGCTCAGTTGGTTAGAGCGACGGACTGTTAATCCGCAGGTCCCCCGTTCGAGTCGGGGAGGGGGAGCCAAGTTTATGTTTATGATGTAGTTCCCCCTTAGCTCAGTTGGTTAGAGCGACGGACTGTTAATCCGCAGGTCCCCCGTTCGAGTCGGGGAGGGGGAGCCAAATCATAAAATTACATCTCTATTTGTTCCCCCTTAGCTCAGTTGGTTAGAGCGACGGACTGTTAATCCGCAGGTCCCCCGTTCGAGTCGGGGAGGGGGAGCCAATCATAAGAATTTCATAGACATTTCAGTAATTTTCCACTACTCTTCTGCTTTATAACTAAAACATAATATCTATTCTAATGTGTTGCTATTAGTTGAATGATCAAGGACCTGATTCCTTTCCTTTTGAACTATTAAAAGATTGATAACATGGCTGGCTTTAAAAAACTTATTTTTATACAAATCCTGTCTTGGCTTGTATGTGTTGCGGCTGGAAGCTACTTCATATCTGTAAGCTTTAATAATGCAGTAAGTGAAGCACAAACTTCAGCGCAAACCAGCGTAACACGTTACATTAACAGCTTAACTAGTGATGAGCTTTCGCCTGAAAGTATAAAAAAAGCGATTGGCGATGGTAAAACGTTTTCAAGCTTTATACTAAGAGACTACCAAGGGGCTGAGGTATTTTCAGTTAACTCCCCTACCCAGCTACCCATGTTTGCTGAATTTATTCAATCTAGCTTTAATTCGGTTCGCCCACAGTTTGCCGTTAATGACGCTGCAGATATAAAAGTAGAATTTACCCTCAACATTGAACGTTTAGCGCAGCAGCTACAAACCTCTTTATTTATAGTTATATTTATTTCTGCCTTTTTAGTGATTATTCCTATCATATTAATGAAGTCTATTTTTCATAGCTTAAATAAAAATATCAGCATGACCGTAGCCGATGTAATAGACATTTATATTAACCAAAATCAAATTGGCGACGACTTAGACACCGCACTTGATGCCAGTAAAATGAAAAAGCTAGGTAAAGATTTAGTCCCGAGCTTTAATCGCCTTTCGCATTTTTTAAAAAATAAAAATGATGATATTCAAAACGCTGCCCTAAGTATCAAACAAGAAGCCTATAAAGATGTAATTACTGAATTAGGTAACCGTAATATGTTTGTTGAATATTACGAAAAACACATCGAAAACAGTGAGCGCAGTACGTTTGGTTCGTTAGCGCTTGTACGCTGTAGTGAGCTGCAAACTATAAATCAAAGCCGTGGCTACCAAAAAGGTGATGACTACGTTAAAGGTGTGGCGGATATAATTAAGCATATAAGCGGCACTTACACTGGCAGCCAAGTATTTAGGCTAAATAGCTCAGACTTTGTCATTGTACTACCTAATACCCCACTTAAAGAAGCAGAGCGTTTTGGTGAAAACCTGCAATCGCGCTTTACTCAATACCAACAAAATCAAGAGCTCAGCTCTGTGGCTAACACAGGTATTGTGGGCTACGAAAAAGGCAAACCGCTGGGTGAGCTATTATCGGTTGTCGATAACGCAATGAGCATGGCGCAATCTAAGCAAGTAAATGCATGGCATGTGCAGCGCGAAACCGATTTAGTTAATAATGTAAGTGCTGGGTTTGGTAACCAAAACTGGCGTAAAGTGATTAACGAAGTGATTGAATCAAAACGTGTTCACTTAGTAATGCAAAATATTATGCCGCTGGGTAAAAGTATTAAGGCGTATGCAGAGATACAAGTGCGCTTTAAAACCGAAGATAACCAAGTGCTTCCTACGGCCTCGTTTTTAGCCATGGCTGAAAAACTCGATATGGCCATAGAAATTGACCGCTTAATTATTGACTCATCACTTGAAAAAATTAAAAGCCGTAACCTCTCTGAAAAGTTTTTTGGCCTGAATGTAACCGCCTCAAGTGCACATAACGATCAATTTGTTATTTGGTTAGAGCGCCGCTTATTAAAAGATACGCATATAGCCTCTAAATTAGTATTTGAAGTAAGTGAGTTTGGCCTACAGCAAAATATTAAAGCCAGTAAACGCTTTATTGATATGGTGCATCGCGTAGGTGCCCGCGTAACGGTTGAACGCTTTGGTGTAGGACTAACGTCGTTTAAGTTTTTCCGTGATTTAAAACCAGACTTTATTAAAATGGATGCAAGTTACACCCGCGGCCTAGAAGATGATAAAAACAATCAATACTTTATGCGCCTAATGGTTGATTTAGCCCACCGCATTGGTGTGAGTGTGTTTGCAGAGGGCGTTGAAAGCCAAGAAGAAAAACACATTGTAGAAACGCTTTGCCTAGACGGCGTACAAGGTTATTACATAGAAAAACCTAAAGATATTTAGCACCTCCCCTTAATTAAAGTAAAAAAGAGCACATGTGCTCTTTTTTGCGTTTAACTGTTTAATTTTTCGCTTACTTTAAAATCACATAAATTTTACAGCTTTGTGATCGCTTAATTATTTTACTGTGTTTATTTAACTGATAACGACTCGCATATGTTGTTTATCGAGGCAGAAAAAAGGATAATACACAGGATTTTAATAGCGCGAGGCACACATGACAGAATATGTCTTGTTATTGATTGGAACCGTTCTAGTTAATAACTTTGTATTAGTACAATTTTTAGGCTTATGTCCATTTATGGGTGTATCAGGCAAGCTTGATACCGCTATTGGTATGTCTTTAGCAACCACGTTTGTGCTTACTCTTGCCTCTGTTACAAGCTATTTAGTTAATCAATATATTTTAGCGCCGCTAGATATCGAATTTTTACGCACCATGAGCTTTATTTTAGTGATTGCCGTTGTGGTGCAATTTACCGAAATGGTTGTGCGTAAAACTAGCCCGACTTTATACCGTTTACTGGGTATATTTTTACCGCTGATCACTACTAACTGTGCGGTATTAGGTGTTGCGCTTCTTAACATAAAAGAAGATCACACCTTTTTACAATCGGCCGTGTATGGTTTTGGCGCAGCCGTTGGCTTTTCATTAGTACTTGTATTATTTGCAGCGCTGCGCGAACGCCTTGCTGCTGCAGATGTTCCTACCCCGTTTAAAGGCGCCTCAATAGCCATGATCACCGCCGGCTTAATGTCGATGGCGTTTATGGGATTTACCGGATTAGTGAAGTTTTAATATGACCTTAATGTATGCCTTGATAGCGCTTGGCTCGCTAGCGCTTGTTTTTGGACTTATTTTAGGCTTTGCAGCTATTCGCTTTCGTGTAGAAGGCGACCCAATTGTTGAGCAAATAGATACCATTTTACCGCAAACCCAGTGTGGCCAGTGTGGCTATCCGGGCTGTCGCCCCTACGCTGAGGCAATTGCCAACGGGGATGAAATTAATAAATGCCCACCAGGCGGAGAAGCAACGGTTAAAAAGCTAGCCGATTTAATGGGCGTAGAGCCTAAACCGCTTGCCGGTGGCGAACAAGCAGAGCCGATAAAAACAGTGGCCTATATTCGCGAAGACGAGTGCATAGGCTGTACTAAGTGTATTCAGGCATGCCCTGTGGATGCCATTGTCGGTGCTACACGCCAAATGCACACTGTACTAATCGAAGAATGTACTGGCTGCGATTTATGTGTAGAGCCCTGCCCTGTAGATTGCATTGATATGCTGCCTGTAGCCGAAACAAAACAAAACTGGAAATGGCAACTTGATGCTATTCCTGTCACGCAAATAGATTAGAGGTTTGAGTGGAAAAGTTACTTGAACAAATTAAAAAAGGCACTGTTTGGGCATTCCCGGGCGGCGTGCATCCACCACAACAAAAAACACTCTCTAACAGTGCGCGTATTGCTAGGCTTCCTCTACCTGATAAGTTAGTTGTACCAATTAAACAGCACATTGGTGCTAACGGTAAATTAATTGTAGAAAAAGGCCAACAGGTATTAAAAGGCCAAGCACTTACCGTCCCCGTTGCGAATTGGTCTGTGCCTGTACATGCGCCCAGCTCTGGCACCATAACAGATATTGCTTCTATGCCTTCGGCACATCCATCGGCTTTACCTGAGCTAAGTATTATTATTGAGCCTGATGGCAAAGATCAATGGTGCGAACTCACCCCAACACCTAACCCAAGTGAGCTTAGCCACGATGAATTAGTCGATATAATTCATCAAGCAGGTATAAGTGGTATGGGTGGAGCAGGCTTTCCTACTTATGTAAAAGCCGATATAAAACAACCTATTGAGTTTTTAATTGTTAATGCTGTTGAGTGCGAACCATACATAACAGCCGACGATGTGTTAATGCGTGAACATGCCAAGCAAGTAGTGCAAGGCATTGAGCTAATGCAACAAATTTTAAACCCGGCACTGTGTATTGTTGGCATTGAAGATAATAAGCCCGAAGCCATAGCGGCTATGAAAACTGCCGCAGAGCACAACGCCAATATTGTTATTCAAACGGTGCCTACTGTTTATCCATCGGGTGGCGAAAAACAATTAATTAAATTACTTACAAACCGTGAAGTACCCAGTGGCGGNCCTGCCGATATTGGTATTTTAGTGCACAACACAGGAACTTTATTTGCTGTGCAGCAGGCAGTGTACGAAGGTAAACCGCTTATTGAACGCGTTGTTACAGTGACAGGTAACACCATCCATAATGCAGGTAATGTATGGGCACTATTAGGCACCGAAGTTAAGCACCTGCTTGATTGCCAAGGTTTTTCACCCGTACCCCAGCAGCGCGTTGTAATGGGCGGGCCGATGATGGGCTTTACCTTACCGACTGTGCGTATTGGGGTAATTAAAACCACCAACTGTATTTTAGCCCCCGATCATAAAGAGCTGGCAGAGCCTGGCCCTGAAAAAGCTTGTATACGTTGTAGTGCCTGTGCAGATGCCTGCCCTGCTTCGTTATTGCCACAGCAACTACAATGGTTTGCAAAATCAAAAGAATACGACAAATTACAAGAGCACAACTTATTTGATTGTATTGAATGTGGCGCGTGTGCGTATGTATGCCCAAGCGAAATTCCATTGGTGCAGTATTACCGCGTAGCAAAAGTAGAAATAAAAGAGCAGCAAGCCGAAAAAATTAAAGCCGATAGAGCAAAAGAGCGTTTTGACGCCCGTAAAGAGCGCCTAGAGCGCGAGCAACAAGAACGTCAAAACC
>NZ_AUTO01000240.1:0-992 GCF_000498055.1 Pseudoalteromonas sp. TB51 | reverse complement strand
AACAGCAGCAGTGCGTAAATTAGTAGTATTAGCCACAGCCAATGTATGCTGTGCATATACTTTCATTTCTGCGGCACGTTGTAGCTCTAAAACAGCATTGGCCTGGTTTTGTTTTGCTAGGGCTGCATCAGCAATTAACGCGCGGTTCTTAGCGGCCACATTAGCAACATAGCCTGCAGTACTTGCGCTTAGCCCCGCAACTAAATGCCCCGTTAATACAGTAGCTAATGCACCGGTTGCAAATACTAAATCATCAACGGCGTCTTCATTTTGGCGTAAATACGCCATGGTATCGGTGATTGAATCAACAATACTGGTTACAGCGAAGTTTACTGGCTCTTCGTATTTACGTATTAAGCGCTGGTACTCGTTACCCATTTCCGCAAAGCTGGCATTTATTTTACCTTCGGTAGCCTCGGCCGCTCCCGCATAATCGTTAAGCGCTTTTATCAGATAGTTTTTAAACATCTGACTGGTTACTTGGCCATCGTTCACCATTTGCCTAAAACCACCGGCAGCTTTACCTGCTGCTTTATCAAGTTTTTGCAAAAGCCCTGGCATAGGTTCTGTTACTTGGTTTAACTCTTCAGCGCGTAAAACGCCGGCAGTCATCCCTTGCGTCATACCAAATAAGCTTTGTGCAAGCTGCACATTGCTCGCACCCGTTTTAGCGGCGGNGTTAGCCATGCCTTCTAGAATTGCTTTACCTTGGGTTTGAGTAACAACACCCACTTCTTGTAGCGTTAAAATTTTACTGTAAGAGTCGGCAAGGGTGGTGTAACCGGTGTTTAAACGATCAGAGGTGGCAAATAAATATTCTTGTACTTTGGCGTAGTTTTCAGCTGAGCCAGTTAGCCCTTTAAGGCGTGTATCTAGCAACTGGGCTGCGCCCGTATCGCGCACAAACATGGTCGCGGTGCCAATACCCACCAAGGTAGTCAGCGTTGCACCAATTTGCCCGTAGGCACTATTCATTAACCCCAATTGGCGGG
>NZ_AUTO01000239.1:0-554 GCF_000498055.1 Pseudoalteromonas sp. TB51 | reverse complement strand
TTAGGGTAGCCGTAGGGAAACCGAGTCTTAACTGGGCGAATAGTTGCAAGGTATAGACCCGAAACCCGGTGATCTAGCCATGGGCAGGTTGAAGGTTGAGTAACATCAACTGGAGGACCGAACCCACTAACGTTGAAAAGTTAGGGGATGACCTGTGGCTAGGAGTGAAAGGCTAATCAAACCGGGAGATAGCTGGTTCTCCCCGAAATCTATTTAGGTAGAGCCTCGGACGAATACTTACGGGGGTAGAGCACTGTTAAGGCTAGGGGGTCATCCCGACTTACCAACCCTTTGCAAACTCCGAATACCGTAAAGTAATATCCGGGAGACACACGGCGGGTGCTAACGTCCGTCGTGAAGAGGGAAACAACCCAGACCGCCAGCTAAGGTCCCAAAGTCATAGTTAAGTGGGAAACGATGTGGAAAGGCCCAGACAGCCAGGAGGTTGGCTTAGAAGCAGCCATCCTTTAAAGAAAGCGTAATAGCTCACTGGTCGAGTCGGTCTGCGCGGAAGATGTAACGGGGCTAAACTATGCACCGAAGCTGCGGATTCA
>NZ_AUTO01000238.1:0-710 GCF_000498055.1 Pseudoalteromonas sp. TB51 | reverse complement strand
CCTACTCACTTTCACATGGACAACCATCGCCATGCTTGCTTAGCCTTCTCCGTCCCCCCATCGCAATTATACCAAGTACGGAAATATTAATCCGTTTCCCATCGACTACGCCTTTCGGCCTCGCCTTAGGGGTCGACTTACCCTACCCTGATTAACATGGGATAGGAACCCTTGGTCTTCCGGCGTGCGGGTTTTTCACCCGCATTATCGTTACTCATGTCAGCATTCGCACTTCTGATACCTCCAGCATGCCTCCCGGCACACCTTCAACGGCTTACAGAACGCTCCCCTACCACTCAACGTAAACGTTGAATCCGCAGCTTCGGTGCATAGTTTAGCCCCGTTACATCTTCCGCGCAGACCGACTCGACCAGTGAGCTATTACGCTTTCTTTAAAGGATGGCTGCTTCTAAGCCAACCTCCTGGCTGTCTGGGCCTTTCCACATCGTTTCCCACTTAACTATGACTTTGGGACCTTAGCTGGCGGTCTGGGTTGTTTCCCTCTTCACGACGGACGTTAGCACCCGCCGTGTGTCTCCCGGATATTACTTTACGGTATTCGGAGTTTGCAAAGGGTTGGTAAGTCGGGATGACCCCCTAGCCTTAACAGTGCTCTACCCCCGTAAGTATTCGTCCGAGGCTCTACCTAAATAGATTTCGGGGAGAACCAGCTATCTCCCGGTTTGATTAGCCTTTCACTCCTAGCCACA
>NZ_AUTO01000237.1:0-2384 GCF_000498055.1 Pseudoalteromonas sp. TB51 | reverse complement strand
ACGACTAACCAAACAGGAAGATAATCATGAAACGTACACTTTTAAAAACCATCGCTCTTGGCTCATTATTAACTTGCTCAGCTGCTGCAATGGCTGATCAAAGTGACTACAAATTAATGGTTATTGAAGATTCTGTAACAGCCGCACCAGAGTTTGAACAGCCATTTAATAGCTGTGCACTTAATGTAGAATCTAAAAACTACACAGAAGCTGAAGCCATTTGTACACAAGCAATTGCCTTATTAAAAGAAAGCCGTGGCCCACGTTTAAAAGTACGCGAACTTACATCGTTTGCATTAAGTAACCGTGGCGTAGCCCGCATGATGTCTAAAAAAGACACCGCAGGCCTTTCAGATTTATACGAAGCGTATCAAATTTCTAAAAACTCACTCGTATCTCATAATTTAACGCGTGCTAAAGAAGATTTATCGTTATAAAAACGTTTTATAACGCAATAAAAAAGCCGATGAAGGGATAACCCTGCATCGGCTTTTTTTGTATGCAATTAAAAGGGTTATATCGTGTTTTTATCGAATAGACCAAAATTGTTATAAAGCGATTTTTGTTTAGGTAACTGGCTTGTTTGAGTTGTTGAGCAACTATTGTTAGTTAACAAGTATAGAGCCTCGCTTAGAAGAGGATCTTTGGTATCGCCCCAATCAGAATTAATGGTATCTTCGGCGTAACAATCTGCAGGTAAACCATCAAAGTAATCACCATAGCCAGCTGAGTTAGTCATTTTAAAGTTTATGGCAAACACAACGTGGTCACAAAGTTGATTAATATCCATGCCAACAGGCTTTCCTCCTGTGCTTGTGCCAACTACTTGAACATCAATGTAAGGTTCTAGCGCATTTATTACCACTTCGCTGGCAGACAATGTTTGTTCAGTGGTAAGTATTACTACACGAGGTAAATTTAGGCGTGGTTGATTATTATTTAACTCGAAATCTACGCTGTTAGTTTCACGGTTTTTATTATATTCGTAATTAAACATAGGCTTGCCAAGCACTTTCTCAGCAGCAATTTGGCTTGCTAGTTGTTTAGCTACATTAAGGTAACCGCCCCCGTTATAGCGTAAATCAAGTACTAGCTCTGAAACGTCCTCTTGCTCGAATAACGAAAATGCGTCATCTAAGTCTTGTGCACTGCGTTCAATAAAACTATTAAAGGCCAGGTAGCCAACCTTACCTGTATTAGATTCTAATATGCGGGCGTCTAGAATAGTGTTTGTGCTAACCGTTGCGCGTGCCATAGTGCCGGTTTGTTCTTCACCGTTTAAATCTATCCACGTTACGTCTACTGTATAGCCTTCTTCTTCAGGCCCCAATAAGGCATCGTAGTCAAACGTATTGTTGGTTATTGCTTCTTCAATATTTACGCCATTCATCATGGTGATTAATGAGCCTCTGGTTAACCCCATAGCTGCTGCATTACCATCGTCAAATACATACTTTACAAGAAGACCGTTAGGTTCTATTTTGTTTGCTAAACCATAACCAAAATAACTCGCGTTAAGGTATCGGTCTTCATATTCTTGCGCAGTGACTACATAACTGTATTTATCTAATTCTACTTGCAATTTAACTTCGGTCATTAAATCGCTTAATGAGTCAAATGTAGATGGGTTTGTTGAGGTATTTAGCTGCTCACTCCAAAGGTAATCTGTTTGAAGGTAGTCCCAAAGGGCTTCGTTTTGTGCTGTTTGACTAGCACATACTGCAGGGTCGGAACTTATAATATCGCCTTCGTTTTCTGAGGAGCCCCCACATGCACATAATAATAAAAATGAGCTAGATAAAACTATATTTTTTGTTTTTTTAATCATGACAATCCTTGTAAATACTGGGTTAATTAACAAAGTTACAACACTAATGCTTTTTTGGCAATAGGTAACCATTGTGTAAATTGTTGAGTTTATTTAAGTTTATTTATAGCTTTTAGTCGGCCAATCTTCTGCTGTAGAAGTAGGGTAGGCTAAGTCTATAAGTTAGATTTTCTCACTTATTAGGTTTGTTTTTATCGTTTGTCGGGGCAAGAGGATTTATCTAAAGTTAAGTTGTCGGCAACAAGTACGACTAACCAAACAGGAAGATAATCATGAAACGTACACTTTTAAAAACCATCGCTCTTGGCTCATTATTAACTTGCTCAGCTGCTGCAATGGCTGATCAAAGTGACTACAAATTAATGGTTATTGAAGATTCTGTAACAGCCGCACCAGAGTTTGAACAGCCATTTAATAGCTGTGCACTTAATGTAGAATCTAAAAACTACACAGAAGCTGAAGCCATTTGTACACAAGCAATTGCCTTATTAAAAGAAAGCCGTGGCCCACGTTTAAAAGTACGCGAACTTACATCGTTTGCATTAAGTAACCGTGG
>NZ_AUTO01000236.1:0-74451 GCF_000498055.1 Pseudoalteromonas sp. TB51 | reverse complement strand
CGTTGGTATGACTCCCACTGTCAAGTTAAACGCACTGATCCCTGCCTAACTTTTTAAGCCATAATTACTTTAGCTCGAATTAGAGCGAGTTAATACATAGGATGAAGCAAGTAATGTCGTCGGTTATCTTGCTGATATTCGTTGGTTATTACTATTTCTAGTAACAGAGCAGACCTTACTTATTTCGTCGTGGCACCTGTCTTCAGTCTATGTTCGTGGTTCAATGCAGCGTTAGCTGCACTGCCATCCTAACGCCGTCGGTGGTTGTGCCACACCCGATGCTTGATCCCATGCATTAACTCTAATACGTTTATCATGCGGGTACTCTTGCCAATCTAAGTTTTGTATTCACTGGCGTAAGCACCACTTCTTTTGCAATAGCCCATATGTACGCAATCATTTCTCGGGCAATGGCGGTAACAACCAGATTGTAGTGTTTCCCTTTGGCTATCATTTTTTTATAGCGTTTGCAGAGCCTAATCTGTGCTTTCCACGCAATATCAATAATGTCCTTTGGTAAGCCTTCTTGTCGTTTTTGCATATCTGTTGATATATTTGCCGCATACCGATAAGTGTGTGCACCTTCCACAAGAAGGCGTCTTGCTCGGCCATTTCCGCATTTTGTGATGGCGCCAATATGGCGTTTGCCACCACTCGAGTGTTCACTGGGTACAAGACCGAGATAACTCATTAATTTACGGGGATGGTCGAAACGCGATAAATCGCCAAGCTCAGCAACAACGCCAGTGGCGACCAACAAACGGACACCACGCATAGCTTGTATTGCTTTGACAACAGGATAATAACGCCACTGGTGAACGTGGTGTGTTAGTTCATTGTCTAGCCGTTCAAGTCGGCTTATTCGTTCGGTAATTGTGTGTAAAAATTCTTGTAAGACGATGTGCTGAGCGGGGTGTGGCAGCACAATCTCAGTGAGCCAACGTAAATGTTTTTGTGACCAATTCGCAGTGCCTTTATAATTGATATTATTGCGAAGCAACAGCGCCTTTAATTGATATTTGGCATCTTTTAAGTCCTTCATTGCCACTTCGCGTGCACGAGATAAATCGCGTACAGCTTCATCTTCAGGCTCGGGAACATAGATAGGTGTTAAATCTTCAGACTTAAGTAATTTAGCAAGCTTAAGAGCATCACGTTTATCGGTTTTAATCTTCTCACCAGGTTTTTTAGGAATAAGAGAGGGCGCCACCACGTAACAGCAATGGCCGAGGCTGGTAATTAACCTGTAAATCCAATAACCACATGGGCCTGCTTCATAAACAAAATGAAGTGTTGCGCCAGAGTATTTCGATTCGAACTGACGAACAAGCTTTTGAACGGCCACTTTGGAAGACGAAACTCGGCCAAGATGAACAGGTTGCGCACCTCTATGTTCTTCAATATAGGCGACTTCATTGAATTCTTTATGTGTATCAAGACCGATAAAAAGTATGCTATGTTTATTCATGTTAGCCTCTGCTGTTTAGTTAATTGACAAACTAATTATGGCTCTGGCTTTGAATTAAGCTAACCCACGAAAAGCGGAGGCTAACACCGTGTGGGAGTCATTATGTCTATTAGCCCCGGTGTATTTATTCCTATTGCAGAGGAAACCGGGCAAATAATAGAAATTGGTGAAGTGGTTTTAAACAAAGCGTGTCGCGATGTAAAACAATGGCTAGACGATGGGCTATTTAGCGGCCGCGTTGCAGTTAACTTATCGGCTAAGCAGTTTAGCTTGCCAGATTTAACGACCCGTATTGACGTGATATTGCAAAAAAACGAGCTACCTTCTTACTTTTTAGAGCTGGAAATTACCGAGGGCACGGTAATGGACGACCCACAAGAAGCCATTGCAATTATGCGCTCGCTAAGTGCGCGTGGTATTCATTTAGCCATGGACGATTTTGGTACAGGTTATTCATCTTTAGCGTACTTAAAACAATTTCCGCTGAATACCTTAAAAGTAGATAAAGCATTTATTGATGACATGAAAACCGAACGTGGCCGCAACATGGTTGACTCTATCGTGACGATTGCGCAAAACCTCGATTTACATGTGGTTGCTGAAGGTGTGGAGCAAGCAAGCCAAATTGACATACTCAAAACGCTAAATTGTGAAACCGTACAGGGCTACTTCTATTCAAAACCGCTTTCAAAAGATGAATTTACGGCCTTTTTAAAACAGCAACAAAGCAACTCTACGCCAAGCCTTATTAGTGCTAATAAACATTTAGCGCAAATAAGGTAATGTTACGGGCGCCATATACACGCACCAGCTCCTACGTTGCGTATAAAAGCACGCCTGTAATGCAAACCAAATAAGCACCATGCGCCAGGGCCTATTAGCGCCCCTAATAAAATCCACCGTTTAATTGGCATACCTTTTTTAAGCGCTTGAACATAAATGGCCAAAGCACATAGAGCGTTAATAAAAACGAAAAGCAAACATCACCCCAACTGAGCTCAAAACAACGCTGCGCATTTTAACGGCAAATAACACACTTTTAAAGCAGCAGGCTTGATAAGCCAATGAGTCGCCATTTTAGCTATCAGCGCATATAAATTAAGTATTGATGCAAATTACTATTCCCTAGTTTAAAAATTTAGGCATAAAAAAGCCGGCATAGCGCCAGCTTTCCAGCTTTATTGTATAGCTTGGGTTACTTTTCAGCGCGACCCATAAATTTGTGCTCAACCGTATTAATACGGATACGGTCGCCCGTAGATATATGCTCAGGCACCGAAATGGTTAAACCCGTGCTCAGGCGTGCAGGCTTAGAGCGTGCACTGGCAGAAGCGCCTTTGATTGAAGGGTCTGTTTCTTCAACAACCAGCTCTACGCTTGATGGCAAATCTAAACCTACAGGCGAGCCATCAATCACAATAACGTGTACGCCTTGCGTTTCTTCGTTAACGAATTGAATTTCTTCTGCTATCGCCTCTTTATTTAAGTTATACGGCGTGTAGTCTTCATTATCCATAAACACGTATTCATCGCCATCAATGTACGAAAGCATTGCTTCGCGGCGAGTTAAATCTGCTAGGGTTAGCATGTCGCTGTCTTTGAAGGTTTCGTCTACTTTCGCACCTGTTACTACATCGTATAAACGCATACGGTACAAACTACCGCCTGCACGACCTTGTGGTACTGAACGTACAATATCTTTAACTACCAACACGCGATTATTAAACTCAATCGCGGTTCCTTTTTTAACTTCACTCGCCTTTGGCATGGGGGTTTTCCTATTATTTTTTTGATTGCCAGAAACATACCACGAACTGGGTATTGTTCAACTAAAAATACGTTAATTTGGGGCTGCATTTGATATAGACTTGCAAATTTTTAATTTAAAACTAAATACCTATAATCAAAAGCGAAAAAAACTGCTATGGTATCTCTACCGAGTATGACTTCAAGGATTGGATCATGGACCAAAACACAGTACATGAGTATTTAGTAAAGAAGCCCTTGGTGCAAGTGACAAAACCATTTGCTCAAGAGGTTGATGTTTATAAAGTAAATCATAAAATGTTTGCCACCCTTGCCTTAGGTAATGATGGAGACGTAAATGATGATGGAGATCCTATTTGGTGGCTTAATTTAAAGTGCGATCCCGATGAAGCACTTAAATTGCGTGATATTTTTCCTGCGGTGATCCCTGGCTATCATATGAACAAGCGGCTTTGGAATACGGTGATATTAGATGGCTCTATTCCACAAGGCGAAATTGAAAGAATGATCGATAATTCGTTCAAATTAGTTGTTGAGAATATGCCAGAAAAAGACCGTAAAGCAATTGAAGCACATCTATAGAAACCACCATCACGGGCTAGCTTGCTAGCCCTATTTGCTACAATTTTAATGTGTATATCAAATCATCATAACGTGTATTATTAATAGTGTGCGCTTGCGTATTAATGCCAGTTAACGTTAATCCACACTTTTGTAATACCTTTTCAGACCCTATATTCCCCTTTGTAACCACGGCTTTAAACTGTGTAATACCGCATTGTTGCCATGCCCACTCAATCACGGCACGCAATGACTCACTGGCAAAGCCTTGATTAAAATACGCGGGTAAAAACAAATAGCCTAGCTCAGCTTGCTCAAGTTCGTATGTAAACCCCGTTACACCCATGGGCTCATTTGAATACTTATCTAATACCACAAGGCAAAGTGGATGAGTAGAAGTGCTATCCCAGCTTTTTAAACGTTGTTCAAAGCGGCTGCGTACGAACGCTTCGCTGGGCATATCGTAGCAATAACGGATCACGGTAGGATTTTGATGTAACTGCAAAAATAATGGCCAATCACTGCTTTGAAGCGGGCGCATTGCCAATCGTGCTGTAAACAACTGCATAATGGTTTACCTCTTATCTGCTTAGCTGCAAAATAAGCTAACATACTTTATAGCAAGCCACTTAATTATAAGACTTATTTGAGGGTAAAAACCTGTCGATAACTAAATAAAAACTGGCAATTTAGGTTTTATAAATGCACGTTTTTAACACTGGTAGCGACACGTTATCCCCGCAGAATAATTAAGTATTATTGCGGGTTGGTATTATTGCGCCCTAGAATTCTATATTTACAAATAGCAGATATAAAAAAACCGCATATAATGCGGTTTTTTTTAATCAAGCTGTTTACGAGTCTTGTTTTGGTGAGTCAACGCTCTCTTCTTGAGGTTGCTCATCAGCAGGCTCTGCTTCTATTGCTTGTTCAGCAACAGGTGCTGGGCTTGGCTCATCTGCAGCAGGCTGCGTTTGATAAAACTTAGCGCCTGATTCAGCCATACTTACTAACGTGTCGCATGGGGCAAAATTTGCATTGCTATTAGCTAATGTAGACATTTCAGAGCTAACCTTGCTGGCGCCCAATTTATCCATATAGCTAAACGGTCCACCTAAAAACGGTGGGAAGCCAATACCAAATATAGCGCCAATGTCGCCATCACGTGGGCTTGCAATAATCCCATCGTCTAAACAACGCACGGCTTCGTTAAGCATTTGTGATACACAACGCTTAGCAATTTCGCTTTTATTTAAACGCGGTGCAGGGGTTACACCTAATAGCTCATACACTGACTCGTCAACTTTTTTGCTCTTTTTATCGTACTCATAAAAACCACGACCCGTTTTACGGCCTAGGCGTTTTGAATCAATCATACGAGAAAATGCATCAGGCGCTTTAAAACGCTCGCCTAATTCTTTTTCAAGAATTGGGGCTATTTTAGAGCCTATATCAATCCCTACTTCATCAAGTAAAGCAAGCGGCCCAACTGGGAAACCAAACTCTACAAGGGCAGCATCAATTTTTTCAATTGGCTCACCGGCAAGCATTAAATTAGCTGCTTCATTTACATAAGGCGCTAAAATACGGTTTACGTAAAAACCTGCCATGTCTTTTACCACAATGGGCGTTTTACCTTGCTTACGTGCAAAGTTAACTACGCGCGCTATAGTCTCTTGTGAAGTCCCTTCGTGCGGAATAATCTCCACGAGTGGCATTTTTTCAACTGGCGAGAAATAATGCAGGCCAATCACGTTTTCAGGGCGCTGTGCCTGTGCTGCAATTTGTGAAATAGGCAGTGATGACGTGTTACTTGCAAAAATAGTATTGCTTTGGCATTGCTGCTCTATATCGGCAACCATACCTTGCTTTAAGGCTAAATCTTCAAATACAGCTTCTACTACTAAATCAATGTGTTTAAAGCCACTGTAGTCGGTAGTACCGGTAATACGGTTCATTGTTAACTGCATATCAGCTTTAGACATAATGCGGCGTTTAAGGCGCTTATCTAAAATTTTGTAGGTGTAGTTCATAGCATTACTAATGCCCTGCTCTGCTACATCTTTAATACGTACAGGTACTTTGGCTTTTACTGCGCTTACATGCGCAATACCGGCACCCATTAGGCCGCCACCTAAAACAGCTGTTTTACTGATTGCTGGCGCATCGTCGTTGCGCCACTCTTTTTTCATTTCAGTGGTTGCAAAGAAAATACCGCGAAGCGCTTTAGATTCATCACTCATTACAAGTGTTGCAAAGCTTTCAGCTTCTGTTTTGTATGCTTTTAATTTATCAAGCTCTACACTTGCACGCACAGCCTTAATAATTGCAAGCGGCGCAGGGTAATGTCCGCCGGTTTTTTTAAGGACGTTTTCTTTGGCTTTTTTAAAGATAAAGTTACGGCCAAACGGGTTTGACTCTAATAATTTACTTACTTTATCAAGCTTTGGTTCTTTATCTGCTGGCTTTTTCTTAGCGGCAAATTCTTTAGCGACTTTTAGTAATACGCTTTGTGGTACTACATCATCTAATACGCCTGCTTTTTTAGCTTGCTTAGGGCGAATCTGCTTGCCTGTTAGCATCCATTCAAGTGCTTTTTGAATGCCTACAATTTTAGTTAAACGCTGCGTACCGCCGCCACCTGGTAATAAACCAAGTTGTACTTCTGGCAGGCCTACTTTAGTCATATCGCTATCTGTGCCTACGCGGTAATCACACGCTAAAGCAAACTCTAAACCACCACCAAGCGCAGCACCATGTATTGCACTTACTGTTGTATAAGGTAGTTTTGTCATATCAAAAAAGGCTTGATGACAAAGTTCACTAATTGCTAACGCATCTTCACGCTTTTGCACGCTATCAAGCATTTTTACATCAGCGCCCGCGATAAAGTTATCGCTTTTACCACTAATAAATACCATCCCCTTTACTGACTCTTGTTTCGCTTGTTCAAGTAAAGCTTTTAAGTCATCTGCGAATGAGTCGCGCAGGGTATTCATTTTCTCACCCGGCACATCAATGGTTACTACGGCAATTTTGTTTTCATCTACCGTTAAATTAAATACTGAATCTGTCATTACGCGCTCTCCAATACAAAGGCTGCACCTAAACCACCAGCAGCACACGCTGTTGTTAATGCTAAACCGCCACCACGACGTTTAAGCTCGTGTAAGCTTTGCGTAATTAAGCGAGCACCGGTTGCTGCAAATGGGTGACCATATGCCAGTGAGCCGCCGTTAACGTTAAACTTATCCATGTTAATTTCGCCAATTGCTTTGCTACGACCAAGTTGCTCTTGCGCAAACTTATCTGATGCAAACATTTTCATATTGGCGAGTGTTTGCGATGCAAAGGCTTCGTGCATTTCAATTAAATCTAAATCAGCAAGTGTAATACCTGCTCTATCAAGTGCGATAGGCGTTGAATGCGCTGGGCCCATTAGCATGTCTTTTTCTACACCAATTGCCGAAAACGCAAAGCTACGTACATAACCTAAAATTTCGTAGCCTAGTGCTTTTGCTTTGCTTTCGCTCATCATCAGTACGGCGGNCGAGCCATGTTGGCGGTCAAATACTGGTTTAAGCTTAGCGTAGCCTTCAACTGTAGAATTTTTACGAATGTTATTATCTTCTTCAATAAAGCTTTTATATGGCGGTAAATGTGCCGTCATTACTTCATCTTTTAACTTGCCGTCGGCCCATGCTTGGGTTGCAAGTGAATGCGAGCGATGCGCTAGTGCATCTTGATCTTCACGGCTTATATTATGTGTTTTAGCCATTTGCTCAGCAGTTTGCCCCATTGAAAGGCCTGTTGAGTACTCAGCAACCGCAGGCGGTACTGGTAATAAATCTTTTAAACGCAGTTTTGAGAATATTTGTAAACGCTGGCCTAAGGTACGTGCTTTGTTTAAATCAACTAAGCTACCTGCCAATTTTTTACTTACGCCAATAGGTAATACTGAAGATGAGTCGGCGCCACCGGCAATACCTACATTTACAGAGCCTGCCATAATAGATTCAGCTACATTAGCAATGGCCTGAAAGCTGGTAGCACACGCACGCGATACTGAATACGCGTCTACGCCTACTGGCATACCCGTACCTAAAACAATTTCACGTGCAATATTTGGCGCTTCTGGCATTTGTACTACTTGACCAAATACAAGTTGATCGATTTCTGACTTGTCGAAATTTAATCGTTCAAGCATTTCGTTAACCACCAACTTACCCATATCAAGGGCTGGTACATGGTGAAACGCTGTTGCTTGTTTTGCAAAAGGAGTACGTAAGCCGCTAACGATGGCAATACGGTCGCCTTTTGGTGTTTTTAGTATGTTTTGCTCAGACATTTATGCTCTCCCGCTGACAGGTCTGACCTGTTTGTTTTCCTCGATTCTAAACAACCCGTGTGCTAAAGCCAATAGATAAACACAAATTTATACAAAAGCACTAAAGGTAGATATATACATAGTGCTTAATATTGACTACCACAATAGGCTTTTTTACGCGTTTTTACAAAGTTTTGTGGTACGCTAAAAACCGTTAAAAAATAACGAACTATTTTTAAAAATACAGTCTAACTCTTGAGTTACTCACTTATAAACCTTATAACTAGGTCAGTATTAATCACCTAAAATAAATTAGGTGCAAACCCAGCTGACGAGGAAGTCTATTTATTATGGCAGCTAACGCATTCAAACAATTAAAAACGTACTTAGATACACAAATTATTGGCCAGCCAGAGCTTACTCAAGCACTCCTTATTGCCATTTTAGCTGATGGCCATTTATTAGTAGAAGGCCCGCCAGGGCTTGCAAAAACCCGTGCTGTTAACGCCCTTGCTAAAGGTATTGAAGGCTCGTTCCAGCGCGTACAGTTTACGCCCGACTTATTACCTGCCGATGTAACCGGCACCGATATTTACCGCCAACAAACCAGTGAATTTGTGTTTGAGAAAGGCCCTTTATTTCATAACCTTATTTTAGCCGATGAAATAAACCGTGCCCCAGCAAAAGTACAATCAGCACTACTAGAAGCCATGGCAGAGCGCCAAGTAACGGTAGGCAAAAACACCTACCCGCTAAGCGATTTGTTTATGGTAATGGCTACCCAAAACCCGCTGGAGCAAGAAGGGACTTATCCGCTGCCAGAGGCACAATTAGACCGCTTTTTATTACATCTAAGCATTGATTACCCAGGTGCAGAGCACGAGCTAGACATACTCCGGTTAACCCGTGGTGAAGCACTTAATGAACACCAAGCGGTAATGCAGCAAATTACCCAAAGCGACTTATTTGCCGCTCGCCAAGCTATTTTAGGTTTGTATTTAGCCGAGCCGCTTGAGCAATATTTAGTACAGCTTATTATTGCCACTCGAGAAGGGGCTAAATTTGATGAGCAACTTGGCCGTTGGATTGAGTTTGGCGCAAGCCCGCGTGCCACCATTGCACTTGATAAATGTGCCCGTGCCCACGCTTGGTTACATGGCCGCGATTTTGTAGCACCTGATGACATTCAAGCCGTTGTACATAATGTACTGCGCCATCGTATTATTTTAAGCTACGAAGCACAGGCTGATGGCATTACTAAAGATCAGGTTATAAGCCGCATTGTTGAACTTGTAGCCGTACCCTAAGTTATGCAAACACAATTAGACTCAAAGGCGTGGCTAAAAGAAAGCCACAGCCACGGTGTAAATTTAGCGCTAAAAGAACTGCTGTATTACAAAGCTAAAGCACAGTTATTAGAGCTGGCACCAAAAGTTAAAATTAAAAACAGTTTAACTGGGCAATACCTTGCGCCCCATAAAGGCCGAGGCATGGAGTTTGCCGAAGTGCGTCATTACCAGCAAGGTGATGACATTCGCTCTATTGACTGGCGAGTAACAGCGCGTACCGGCGAAACCCATACAAAGCTTTTTCAAGAAGAAAAAGAGCGCCCTGTTTTTGTATTTACTGATTTTTCAAACTCTATGCTATTTGGCTCAAAGCTGCTGCTTAAGTCGGTACAGGCTGCGCACATTAGCGCGCTAGTTGCGTGGTCGGCGTGTCAACGCGGAGATAGAATTGGCGGTATCGTGTTTAATCAACACTCGCATTTAGAACTAAAGCCCAGCGCCCGCGAAAAAGCGGTATTAAAGCTGTGTCATAATCTATGCGACAGCCACCAGCAAGCACTTAACAATATAGATAAACAAGCAACCAACAACTTTAGCGATAATTTAAAACGCCTTAACCACTTAGCTAAACCTGGCAGCTTAGTGTATTTAGTCTCTGACTTTAATGGCTTAGATGATGCAAGCTTTAAACAATTAGAAATACTAAGCCGCCACTGTGAGCTGATAGGCTGTCATATAAGTGATCCGTTTGAACATACGCTCCCCGCGTTTAAAAACGCTGTCACTGTTAATGCCAACGGCCAAGATTTTGCGCTACCGCTTATGGATAAAAGCTTTAGAGAACGCTTTGCAAAAAACGCCGAGCAAGCATTTAGCACACGTCTAAATCGCTTAACTAAATCGGGTCTTAACTTAATATCATTCAATGCAGCCAGCCCGCTTGAGCTGCAATTAGTGAGAAAATAACCATGCAAACCAATCCACTCGATGGCCTGCACGATATAATAGCGCCAAGCCAAGTTAGTTGGTGGCCACTCGCCCCTGCTTGGTGGGTTATTATTACCCTGTTGTTTATAGCACTGTGTGCAGCTGCTTTTTGGTTTTACAAAAATTATAAATTTAAAAAGCCTAAGCGCTACGCAATCGATTTAAGCCACAACGAGCAAAGCGCGCAAACACTTCATATTATTTTAAAGCGCCTAGTAATAGAGTATTACGATAAACGCCTAGCAACGCAATCAACAGCTAACTGGTGTAACACACTTAATACCTTAACCGGTTTAAGCTTTACCGAGCATGAGCTTTTAAGCCTGTATAATGCGCAGCAAACCAATGACGCGCTTAACGAAAAATTACGCCAAGGCATAAAGCAATTTAAACTAAAGGAGCCAGTACATGTTTGAATTTAGCTGGCCATGGTTGTTTTTATTACTACCTCTGCCCTTATTACTTTTATTATTAAAACCTGCTGCCAGTAACGCACATACCCGGTTACGTATTCCAAGCTTTGCCAAACATAACTTAGCCAGCCAAAGCCTTGAAAAAAGCGCACGTAGACTAACTATTTTTGAATGGCTACTTTGGCTATTACTGGTCACTGCTGCAGCCAACCCGACATGGTTAGACGACCCCATTTCATTACCTAATGAAGGGCGCGATATAATGCTTGCGGTCGATTTATCTGGCTCAATGACCGAACAAGACATGGCTTACAACGGCCAATATGTTGACCGCCTCACTATGGTAAAGGCGGTATTGAGTGACTTTATAGAGCAGCGCCAAGGTGACAGGTTAGGCCTGATATTATTTGGCGACACCGCATTTTTACAAACGCCACTGACTCGCGATGTCAAAACCGTAAGTAAAATGCTCAGCGAGTCTCAAATAGGCTTAGTTGGGCGTGCCACTGCTATTGGCGATGCGCTAGGTTTATCGGTAAAGCGTTTTGCCAACAAAGATAAAAGTAACCGTATTGTGGTGCTATTAACCGATGGCCAAAACACCGCAGGTAATTTAAAACCTGAAGATGCCCTACTCCTTGCCCGCGAGGAAGGCATAAAAGTATATACCATAGGTGTTGGCTCAGATAACCCCCGTGGATTTAGCCTATTTAATATGGGTGGTATGAGTGGGGGCAGCTTAGATGAAAGCTTGTTAAAAGACATTGCCGAACAAACCGGTGGGTTATATTTTAGAGCCAAAGATGTAGCTGGCCTTCAGCAAATTTACGCAGAGCTTGATAAATTAGAGCCAATTAGCGCAGATGAGCAAACATTTCGCCCGCAAAGCTCATTGTTTTACTACCCACTACTTATTGCTATTTTACTCATTAGTTTAAAAGTAATGTTAAGCACCTTACGTGCATTAAAGGAGCCTAACTAATGGACTTTACATTTATTCGTCCCGCTGTTTTGTGGCTTTTAATACCTGCACTTGCGTTGTTTTTTATAGCCTTTATTAAGCATAAAAAACAAAGCGCAGATAACCTAATTGCCCCTCATTTGGCGCCGTTTATTATGAACGAGTCAAACACTAAAGCCAGCCAACCACTTTGGCTGGTCGCTGTATTTTGCTGTTTAGCTATTATTTTTAGTGCAGGCCCTAGCTTTGAAGAAAAACAGGTTCCTGTATTTCAAAGTAAAAGTGCCCGTGTGATTGTAATGGATATGTCGTACTCAATGTACAGTACCGATATAGCACCAAATCGTTTAATGCAATCACGCTTTAAAGCACTCGATATGATTGAGCTATTTAAAGAAGGCGACACCGCTTTAGTTGCCTATGCCGGTAGTGCATTTACTATCTCGCCACTTACAAACGATGCCACTACGCTTACTAATTTAATTCCGAGTTTAAGCCCAGACATTATGCCCGACAAAGGCTCTAATGTTTTAGCTGGCCTTGATATGGCAAAAGAGCTTTTAACGCAAGCAGGCTATATTGATGGCGATATAATATTAGTCACCGATGGCATAGACCAAGAAGAGCAAAGCGATATTACTAGCTTTACCAGTAATTCTTCTTATCGGCTAAATATTTATGGCGTAGGCACAGAGCAAGGCGCACCAATAAAATTACCTGAAGGCGGTTTTTTAAAAGACAGCTACGGTCAAATAGTCATCCCCACCATTAACATAAGCCGCTTAAAAAGCCTAGCGACGCGCAGTGGTGGAAAGTTTGCCCTTTACCAACCAAGCAGCAGTGACATAGCCACTTTTGCACCAAGTGCCAACAGTGAGTTATTAAAAGATGAAAAACAAAGCCATGCCCTGTGGCGCATAGACGCAGGTATATATGGGTTACTTATTTTACTGCCCTTAGGCCTTTATTTATTTAGAAGTGCAGCATTTGTAGGGGCCTTTTTAGTACTCAGCGTTTTGCCAACCCAACAGGCAAGTGCATTAGAGCTCCCCTCTTTTTTAAAAAACACTGATCAGCAAGCGCTAGATGCTTATAAAAATAAAGATTTTGAACGGGCCGCCAATGCCGACTCAAGCAGCTTAAAAGGGTCTGCGTTGTACCAACAAGGTAATTTTGATGCCGCACTAGAAGCCTTTAGTAAAGATAAATCAGCCACTGGTTTTTATAACTATGCCAACGCGCTTGCCAAATCAGGACAGCTAGAACAAGCCATAGATGCTTACAAACAAGCACAAACGCTACAACCTAACTTTAGCGAAGCTGCTGATAACCAAGCTTTGGTTGAGCAGTTGCTCGAGCAACAACAGCAGCAACAGCAGCAACAGCAGCAAGAGGGTGATTCGCAAGATAACCAGCAACAATCTGATCAAAGTGAGCAACAAAACAATCAGCAATCAGATCAAAGCCAACAAGGTGAAAATAGCGATTCTCAATCAGAGCAAAGTCAAGGCGAGCAATCACAAGATCAGCAAGGTGAGCCAAGTGATGAGTCTGACACTGAGCAAGACCAACAAAGTGCTGAGTCGGGTTCACAATCAGATAAACAAAATGAGCCAGAACTAGAAACTCAGCCACAAGCTAATCAAGAGCAAAAACAGCCTGAGCAAACAAACGAAGAACAAGCTGAAAATACTCAGCCGCAAACAGCGCAGCAGCAAACGTTAACAGATGAGCAAAAGCAAAACGCTCAACAACAAGCCGCGCAAGCACAAGCGAGTGAGCTCACCAACGAAGAGAAAGAAAAAGCCCAGCAGCTTAACCAGTTATTAAGAAAAGTACCGGACGATCCGGCAATTTTATTACGGAATAAAATGCAATTAGAAGCCCAAAAAAGACAATATCAACGTCGCCCTACAGGAGTAGAAAAATCATGGTAATGCGATTATTTTGCTGTTTATTGCTATTAAGTGCGATGCCATCATGGGCCGCCACCAAATTAGAGGCAAGTGTAGATAAAAACCCAGTCCTTGCTGGCGAATTTTTTATGCTTAACATTTCAGTTGACGACACAATAAAAAGCGAGCAACCCGACACCTCGGTGTTACTTAAAGACTTTGTGGTTGGGCCAACAAGTTTAAGTACGCGCACCAACATTATAAATGGCAGCATTAACAAGCAAACAACCTGGTCTGTTAAGTTAATGACCCGTAATGAAGGTGAATACACCATTCCGGCTTTTAACGTCGCCGGTTTAAGCTCGCAGCCAATAAAATTAAAAGTGGCAAAACGCGCTGCCGATGCTGATAAAAATAACGATATTTTTTTAAAAACATCGCTCTCAAGTGACTCGTTGTTTGTTCAAGAAGCTGGCGTATATACGATTAAACTCTACCTAGCAAAAGAGCTGCTTGATGGCAGCCTAAGTACGCCCAGTATGCAAGATGCACAGCTTACTCAATTAGGTAAACAAACCGAAAGCTATGAGCTTGTAGATGGTAAACGTTATTTAGTGATCACCCGAGAATACTTACTACAACCGCAAAAAAGTGGTGTATACACTATTGTTGGCCCTACGTTTCAAGGCCGTGTACAGCAAAATTACCGCCAATTAGAGGTGTCGGCTTTAGGGGATGATCAGCAACTTGAGATAAAACCTATTCCGGCAAACTATAAAGGCGCATGGCTACCCAGTGAGTTAGTTAATATTGATGAGCAGTGGCAGCCTGATGAAAATACAGTAGAAGTTGGCACGCCTATTACACGCACTATTACCTTAACCGCGTTAGGGGTTACTAAAGAGCAACTGCCCGAAATTGATATGAAAACCATTGCGGGGATTCGCAGTTACCCCGATGATGTAGAAACAAACAATGCCGTAAGAAACGGACGGGTTGTATCTCAGCAAACAGCGTCATTTGCGTTATTACCACAAAAAGCGGGCACTTATACCCTCCCAGAAATAACACTGCCTTGGTATAACACCAAAATAAACCGCATTAGTTACGCTACATTGCCTGAGCGCACTATAACGGTAACTCCTAGCGCCAATGCTATAAACCCAGGTGCTATTGCAAACGACAACCTTAATACAGGTGAGCCAACTTTGCCTGCTAACAAAGTAAGTAATACACAGCAGCCCAATACAACAATAGCCGCGCCGCAAAATGTTATTCCGCTTTGGTTAATTATTATTGCCGTGCTTGGGTATATTTTTTGGATAATCACTGCAATTTTTTATTGGTTAAGCCGTTCTACTAATAATGAGCAAAAAAATAACAGTGTATCTGTAAATAAAGCCCAACCGCTTTCATTAAACGCGCTTAAAAATGCAGCTGAATCAAATAATCTCAATGCATTTTATAGCGAACTAAATGAGGTAGCGATTAAGCTTACGGGCAAAAAGGTGGCTGCGATAGATACGTTAATACACAACATCAATAATGATGAACTGGCGACGCAGGTTAACCGTTTACAGTCAGCTCTTTATGCAAATAGCAGTGCAGATGTCGATCTTAATGCTATTATTAACATAATTGAGCAGCACCAAGTTCAACGTACAAAGTCGCAACAATCTGTATTAAAAGACCTTTATTAACTAGTTTGATAAATTTAGGTCTTTTCATGCATTAAATAATAAATTTTAATTAAAAAAGTACTTATGCTTGGAAAGAAAAAATCAAATAATCAGGTCTTAGTTGATATGGCAGAGAAACAAAAGCGCTATGAAGCCTTGGTCCATGTATATAATAAGGAGCTTTATCGCTTTGCTTATTGGTTATGCCGTGACCCACATATTGCAGATGACCTAGTACAAGAAACGTTTTTACGTGCTTGGCGCTCGCTTGACTCATTATTGGATCAAAAAGCCGCCAAGCCTTGGCTGCTGACTATTTTGCGCAGAGAAAATGCACGTCGCTTTGAGCGCAAGCAGTTTGACTACAGCGATGTAGAAAACGATACACTTGTCGATGAAACCAGCCATTCGTTAGATGATGAAATGGAGCAAACGGTTATCCAACGCCAAATTGCGCTACTATCTGATGAATACAGAGAACCCTTACTTCTGCAAGTTGTTATGGGGTGCTCTGGTGAAGAAATAGCAGAGATTCTCGATTTAAATAAAAACACGGTTATGACTCGTTTGTACCGTGCCAGAAACCAACTTAAAGAGGCTTTAAGCCGTGATGATGAACAACTTAAAGGGGCATCAAAATAATGGATGAACTTGAGTTTCGTCGACGCACTATTGCGCAGCCAAACGATTTAGATAAGGAGCTTTTAGAGTTTGCTAAAGAGAGCTCTGAGCGACAAAACTTTATAAGCGATATGAAAGACTTTGATAAACAAATTCAAGATGCGTTAGATGTGCCTGTGCCTGACAACCTTGCTGAGCGTATTCTTTTAAACACCTCGTTAAAAGAAAAAGCAATGCAAGAAGAGCAAGCAACTGGGGATAACGTTGTAGATGCACGCTCACGTTTTAAGTTTGACCGTGTTCACTTAGCCCTAGCCGCGTCTTTTTTTGTAGCTATTGGCGCATTCTTTTTTAGCACAGAGCAACACATTGCTCATGAAGCAGGCGAACATGCTTTAACCCATGTTTACCATGAAATTACCGCCCTTGAAAAAACCAATGCTATTAGCCTACAAAGCGTTAACGATAAGCTTGCACTGCTTGGCGCTCATATAGAAGAGCTGCCAGGTAAAATTACTTATGCGATGTTTTGCGACTTTAAAGGTGAAAAAGGTCTGCACTTAATTTTTGAGTCGGACTTTGGCCCAATGACGGTCTTTATTGTTCCTTCTGAGAATAAGTCGTTTGGGTATGGCGAAGATGATTTTCATGATGCGCGCTTTGCTGGTCATATTAATCGAGGCGACAAAGCCGATACTATTTTAGTGGCTAATTCCGGCGCGCCAATTAATGTGTACAACGAGCGGGTTACCAATGCCATTCGCTGGCTGTAACTAGCGCTTAACGACTAAAAACCGCTGAGTAACACTGAGCGGTTTTTTTGTGCCTATTCAGCGCTCATTTTTCATCCAAAACAATTGATTTTAAATGTAATTATTAATTTTTACTGAAAAGTTAATTATACTCACCGCTCAGTTTAACTTAGGGAATTACATGAAGAACATCATCGTTATATTTTCATTACTTGCACTACTGTGTACAGCAAGTTTTGATGCACACGCACGCAAAAAGTTTGGTAGTAGTAAACGCGGTACAACCCCAGCAACACAACAAACCACACAAAAGCAAAAAGCCGATACCACAGCACCTGCAGCTAAGACAAAAAGCAGTAAAAAAGGCATTATGGCCGGCGTATTAGGCGGATTGTTAGCCGGCGGTTTAATTGCCGCTATGCTAGGAGATAACTTTGAGGGCATGCAGCTATTAGAAATTATTTTATTAGCAGGCGTTGCCTTTATTTTGTTTAAACTTATTACGGGGTTTATGCGCGCTCGCCACTCCCCGCAATTAGCCGATACTCACGCTACGGGGCACTCTGCTTTTAAGCAAGCAGCCCCAGAGCAACCTACCAGCAGTGGTTTTACCCAGCAAAGCGCACACACTGAGCAAGTACCTTTCAATTTACCCCCTAATTTTGACGTAAATGGCTTTTTACAAGGCGCGCGTAGCCACTATCACACTATGCAAACTGCGTGGAATAATGCAGATTACGCCACGATGGCTGAGTATTTAAGCCCATCGTTAGCTCAAGAGTTTAAAACTGAGCGCGAAGCGATTGAACGGGTAGCGACTGAGGTGATGTTTATTGATGCCGAGCTTGTGCGCGCTGAAACAACAGCAAATTCGTGGCAAGTAAGTGTGCAATTTAAAGGCAAATACCGCGACTTAGACGATAAAAAAGAAGAGCCTATTTTAGAGATTTGGCACCTTCAGCGTGCTACCACCTCCGATGCACCGTGGCTGATTGTAGGCGTAGAAGACTTAATCGATAGCGAATAGTGCTGTAATTATAGTTATACCAATTCGCTTAATTAAGTGATCTACTTTGAGAGTAGATAAACGTGTTGATAGCTCTGCAAAAAAATCGCTATTTAGGTGTTCTAAATGAGAGCTTTTTAACGCAGGTAGCGACACGTTTAGCCCCGCAAAATAATTAAGTATTATTGCGGATTGGTATTAGCTAATTGGTATAAATAACAGCTAAAAAAACCGCCCAGCCTAAAGTTTAGGCTGGGCGGTTTTTTATTACTGCTAAGTAAAAGCGTTATTTACAAACGTCAGCAACGGCGTTTGCGAAATACTCAATGTTAGTATCACTAATACCCGCTACATTTACGCGGCTAGAACCAACAATGTAAATACCGTATTCTTTTTGTAGGCGCGCAATTTGCTCTTTATTAATACCTAAGAAAGAAAACATACCGTGTTGACGTTCAATAAACGAAAAGTCTTGCTCTATCTCTTTTGCTGCTAAGCTTTCTTTAATTAAGCTACGTAAACCATTAATACGATTACGCATTTCATCAAGCTCACTGTGCCACATTTGTGTAAGCTCTGTGCTGCTTAAAATAGTGTTTACAATGTCAGCACCGTGCGCTGGAGGCATTGAGTAAATACTACGAACAACGCTTAATAGCACTGAATTTGAAATATCAGCGGTTGCAGTGTCTTTTGCAATAATTGAACACGCACCAATACGCTCACGGTATAAACCAAAGTTTTTAGAACATGATGAACAAATAATTAGCTCTTCTACTGCATCAGCTAAAATGCGCAGTCCACGTGCATCTTCTTCAAGTGACGAGCCAAAGCCTTGGTAAGCAATATCAATAAGTGGTGTAAAGCCAACTTCTTTTGCAAGCTGAGCAACTGTGTTCCACTGTGTCTCGTTTAAGTCCATACCACTTGGGTTATGACAACAAGCATGAAGTAGCACAATATCCCCTTTTGGTACTTGCTTAAGGGTGTTTATCATGTCGTCGAACAATAAATCTTTGTTTTCGTAATCGTAGTACGGGTATTCTTTAACGTTTAAGCCCGCAGCTTCAAACAAGCTAATGTGGTTTGCCCATGTTGGCGTAGTTACCCACACTGTTGCGTCTTTATTGCAACGCTTAACAAATTCAGCGGCAACGCGAAGTGCACCTGTACCACCTGGTGCTTGTGCAGTACGTACGCGGTTTGCTAAAAGTGCTTGGTGCTCACCTAGTAATAGGTTTTCCATTTTTTGACAGTAGTCTAAGTTACCCGCTAAACCAATGTAAGATTTGCTTGTTTCGTTTTCTAAACGAAATGCTTCAGCTTTTTTTACCGCTTTTAATACCGGTGTGTTGCCTTGCTCATCTTTATAGACACCTACACCTAAATCAATCTTGTTAGGGTTTGTATCTTGTTTATAGGCTGCCATAAGGCCAAGAATAGGATCTGTTGGTAATGGTTTTAATTCTGAGAACATTAGCTATCTCTTATCATTAATTAGGGGTTGGCTGTTGTAGTAAGCTTAACATAAAAGCTTACCTTCTTGGCTAGTGATATTTACACTAGAAAGTGAGGAATTTTAATGCAGCACGCAACTAATACAGCCAGTGTACGGCTATCAAAAAAGTCGTTACTAAATGCCTCTGCATCTATAATACCGACGCATTCATGTTGCTCATTAAATAAGGGTAAACAGGTTTCAGCTTTCACTTTAGGGTCGCACGTATAGTACTCGCCACCTTGTGCTAAATAGTTTTCTACGTTGTTAATTACACGCCCGCGCTTAGACAATGCAACTTGTACATTATTGCTGCCTGCTGCAAATGCTTCAGTAAGAGGAAACAGTGGACGGCTTGGCGCACCTTGATACGCAAGCTTTAATAATTGCGGACCCTCAGCAGTGTCAACCGCTTGATAAATACCATACCAATCGACCTGTGTTTGCTGCTCTATGTAATTAACTATATTTTGTAGGTTTGCTAGTTTTTGCTCGTTTTGTGAAGTCGCGCTCACGTGATCAGTAAGTTTAAATGGCTCATCTTGTAAATAACCAAACAAACTACACGCACCGCCTTCACCGAGTTCAGGAATTTGATACTCCCAACGTACAGACGGCAGCGCGCTTGCAGCAATATACTGTTCTAGCTGCTCTAGCTCTTTGGCAATTAATTGTGGGTCTATATTTAATTGCGCAATATCAAGGTAAGAAGAAATCATTTGGCCATCCATACATCTAAAATTTTCTAGATAATAACATGGAAATTTTTTCTGAGCTATAGCAACTTGTAACACATTTCGACTTGGTTACCACTTGCGTTATACGTGACTTTTTCTGCCACTTCTTCGAGTAACGATAAGCCACGGCCAAACTCTGCGTTGAGTTCGGTACGTGTAGAGGAGTCACTTGAGAACCCCCTACCCGAGTCACAAATAATAAAGTACAAGCACAAGGTATCTGGGCAATAACGCATATCAATAATAATCATCGCCTCTTTCATTTTACTCAGTGCTTGCTCTCTTAATTCATAGTATTTAAAAAAGCCATCGTCTTGTTTTTTTATGTCTGAATCAAGGCCTAACACACCATGATCAAGTGCATTGTTATACGCCTCAGAAAGCAATAAAAATATATTTGAGCGATGCGACCTAAGCCCCTCAACACTGCTTAATACATTAACAACATCATACACAGGGTCTGTGCATTTAATTTGCTGCGCGTTCAAGCTAAGTGAAAAGTTAAATGCCAAATTAGAATACGCCTCTTTGGCCTCTGGCTCTGGGGTTAGCGGCAAACAATTAAGCAGCACTAAGCTTAAGTCGTCTAATTGCTCACTGCCATTGGCAAAGGTATTTACATTATCTATAACACGCTGACTGCTGATCATCGGCTTGCTTTTAAGTGCTGCTAAAAAGCGCTGCTCACCATAAAAAATATCGGCGTCGTTGTTAGTTTCTATTATGCCATCGGTTGAAAGCACTAAGCGGGTGTTTTTATCAACTTCTAAATTAATTAGCTCATATTCAAATTCATCACGGTCTAAAATCCCCAGTGCCATGTGTTGCGACTCAAGCGTTTGCTTTACTTCACCATCGGTATTTATTAAGTACGCATCTGGTAAGCCACCAAGCCATGCTGAAATACTTTTGCCCGAGGCACTGAGTTCAATAATAGTCGCCGCGCAGAACATGTGCTCTGGCAGTAAATTATGCAGTAATATATTGATCTCAGAGGCGATATCGTTAACAGCCATGCCTTTTTGCACCATAGTGTAAAACACCCGTGATGCAGGTAATGCTCCAATCGCGGCCGCTAACCCATGCCCGGTAAAATCACCCAACATGCAATATAAATTGCCTATTGGGCTTTGCGCGACTAAAAACATGTCACCGTTAAACATAGAAGCAGGAGAAAGGCTAAAGTCTAAATGGTCTTTAAACTTATCTTGGTTTTCGAGCGAGTTATTAAAAATGTGCTCAATTATTTCGTGCTCGCGCTCTATTTGATTGCGATGATACTCAAGTAAGGTGTTTTGTTGATGGGCTTTTTTACTTAATTCGCGTGTACGACTGTGCGCTTTAATTTTTGCGTTTAAAATTACTTTTTCAAACGGCTTTTGAATAAAGTCATCCCCGCCTACTTCTAAACAACGCTCAAAGCTGCTTTGATCTTCAAGCGAAGTAATAAAAATAATGGGTAGATAAACGTCGTTGTATCGCTGCTTTATCAGCTTTGCAGCTTCAAAGCCATCCATTACCGGCATAAGTACATCGAGTAGAACAATATCAATTGCTTCTTTTTCTAACACCTCAAGTGCTTCTAGGCCGTTAAACGCAATTGATATTTTATAGTTTTCTTCGAGCAGCATTTTTTCGAGCAGGATGCGATTAAGCGCCTGATCGTCAACAATAAGTACGTGGGTCATTAGTTAATATCAAACTTCTTATCAAAACGTGATATTTGCAGTATTTTTTTAAGCTGAGGCTGACAATTACTGATCTCTATTGTTTGTACCTGGCTTTCAATGGTTTTTTTCATGTTAAGCAACATACCAAGAGCAGAGCTATCCATGTAGTCGGTCTCTCTTAAATCGATAATCACTTTATTTGTTTTAGGCTCAATTTGGGCATAGGCTTGGCGAAATGATTGCACTAAATTAAAGTCAAATTTGCCTTTAATTTGTATCGTTAAAGTACTTTCATCAACCGATAAACTCTTTGTTAAACTCATTATAAACTCCAATAATATTTCCTTTGACCTAAATATAACCTGTTAAAAGTATTTAGCAAAAATAAAAACACTCGCCAGCAAATTTGTTATTATTTAATACATCAATAAAAACGTTTATTTAGGTAAATTATGAGTGATAACCGCTTAGTATATTCAACCGATATGGGCCGAATTAGCCAGCCAAAGGTTGAGCAAGAACCCACTGCAAAACTATTTAAAGATGGCTTTATCCGCATAGAGCGCCAAACTAAGGGCCGAAAAGGTAAAGGTGTGATGTTGGTTGTGGGTATAGATCCAAAAGCGCACGAGCTAAAAAAGCTAGCTAAAACCATAAAAAGTAAAATGGGCCAAGGTGGCGCGGTAAAAGAAGGTATTATTGAAGTTCAAGGCGATGATCGCGAAAAATTAAAAGGGATTTTAGAAACCCTTAAATTTAAAGTAAAAATTGCGGGTGGCTAAACCCGCAACCTTTTATTTGCTACTAACAATGTTAGACGTATCGTTTAATTTTTTGTATAACGCTGGCAGGTCGCTCTCAGCAATCGGTTTGCTAAAATAAAACCCTTGCACAATATAACAATTATTATTTTGCAAAAACTCTACTTGTTCAATCGTTTCAACCCCTTCTGCAACTACGTCTAATTTAAGCTTTTGCGCCATGGCTATAATAGCGGCGGTAATTTCCATGTCATTAGAATCTGCAGGGATATCTTTTACAAACGAGCGGTCAATTTTTAATATGTCGACCGGGAATCGTTTTAAGTAACTTAGCGACGAATAGCCAGTACCAAAATCATCAATCGATATTGAAATACCCAGTGCTTTTAGTTCGTGTAACTGCGTAATGGCAGCTTCAACATTGCCCATTAGCATACTTTCGGTAAGCTCCAAGTGTAACCGCTTAGCACTTACCCCTGTTTGTTTAATAATACTGCTGAGCATGGGCACTAAATTAGCGTCTTTAAACTGACGTGCCGATAAATTAATAGATACGTTGTTATCTCGTCCATCTTGCGCTAAACGCACGGCAAACTCGCACGATTGCTGTAGTACCCACTCACCGAGTTCAACAATAAGCCCTGTTGCCTCAGCAATAGGAATAAACTTGGTCGGCGATATAAGCCCTTCTACTGGGTGGAACCAGCGTAGTAGCGCTTCATAGCCTACAACGTGCTGAGTTAATGAGTTTATTTGCGGCTGATAATAAACCTCAAACTGTTTTTCTTTAATCGCATGGCGTAATTCGTTTTCAATGAACAGCCTTTCATTGGCAGCCGCGTTAAGCTCTTGGCTATAAAAGTGGTAAGTATTACGCCCTTTTGCTTTTGCCTCATACATTGCTAAATCAGCATGTTTTAAAAGCTGATCTTCTTCTAGGCTATCGTAAGGGGCCATTGTAATACCAATACTAGCGCTGACTATTACTTCGTTATTGCCAAGCTTTATAGGCACATTAAGTGTTTTTTGAATAGTATTTGCGACATCACTGGCATGCTCTTGGCTTTCAATACCACTGAGTAATACAGCAAATTCGTCGCCCCCTAGGCGGGCAATTGTATCTTCGGCGCGTAAGCGTGCTTTAAGGCGGTTAGCAACTTCAATTAGTAGTTGATCGCCTGCATCGTGGCCTAACGTATCGTTAATGCGTTTAAATTCATCTAAATCAAAGTAAAAAAGTGCAAACGCATAATGGCCGCGCTCAGCCAAAGCCATTGATTTACGCAGCTGCATTCTAAAAAATGTTCGGTTTGCTAAGCCCGTTAACGTGTCAAAGTACGCAAGCTGCTCCATTTTGCGCTGGCTTTCTTTAACAAACGAAATATCTTGTGCGGAGGCTACATAACTGGTGATCTCACCGCCGTCTTCGCGAATAGGAGAAACACTTAACGATACCCAAATAGGCTGTTTATCATTGCCCTGAATCAAGGTATCACCACGCCAGTAGTTTCTACTGCGAAGGTCGATATTGATATCTTCAACCAAAATGGCCATCTCAGATGCGATAATATTCAACAGCGGCGCGCGGTTAAAGTGGCTCTCTGGGTAGCCTGTCATCTCCAGCATTTTGGGATTAACGTATTCTATAACAAAGTTTTCATCGGTGATCACCACACCGGTTCCTGAGAAGGCAACGGCTTTAGAGAGCCTATTAGCGGCTTTCTCGGCAATTTCTTTTTCTGTAATTCGCTGGTTTAACCCATCTATAAGCTTACGAATTTCTACGGTCATATCTCTAAATGAGCCGTTTAGCGTGCCTATTTCGTCTTTGTTCTCTGGCGGGAATTCGGTTAGTAATTGCCCTTTACCAAAGCCAGTAACTGCATGTACTAATGTGTGAATTCTGCGAAGCACTAGCTGATACAGCGCTTGGTGTAACAATAAGGCAACCAAGACCGCATAAAGCACAAACAAGCCAAAAAACTTCAGTTTTAAATCTTGCAGAGCAGAGAGCGTTGATGAGCGCTTTTTATAAACCCCAATATACCAGTCTAGTTTATCAATTTTACGAATATTAATAATGTGTGCTTCATCGTTTTGTACAAACGAATTAGCATACTCTGGTAATTTCATAGTAATTGCTTCATTTATAATGGCTTGCAATTGCGGATTAACAAATTCGTTTGTTGTTATTGTTTTATCTTTGCTGCCATAACTTGCTTGTAGCGCCGGGTTAAGACTCGGGTGCGCAAGCAGCTGGCCTTTTTTATCAAATACCAGTAAATGTTTTTCTTTATCGCCCACAGGTAAAAATGAAATCAACGTGTTTAAATCTATATCGCTGCCGGTCACCCCTAAAAATTCATTATCAACATACAAAGGGACAAGCAAACTAATAACCCATTTATGCCATACTTTATCGTAATAAACCTTAGACCAAACAGGTTCTCTGCTAGGGTTTAAATCACTTTGTACATACTTAAATGTTGCACCATTAGAGCCTCTGAGTTCAGCCGGTGCGTTTAACGCCCAATTGGGGGGCGAGACACGGATGAAATCGTCTTTGGTGATCATATAAAAATTAAAAAAGTCGTGAATTAAGGTTGGTGAAATGACTTTCCATAACGACTCTGAGTTATTAAATAAACGCTTATAAAAAGGAGAATAATGCTGCTGAGGAAGAAATGCGGCTGAAAGGCCGTCGCTCGATGCACTGCGTATAGTGCCGTCGCTATTAAATTGTAACTGGGTTTTGTTAGATAAATTGATTGCTGAGCTATCACTAAATAGCTGCTCTGACACAACATTATTAGCCTGTTTGGCAACGGCTGATTTTGTTTTGATTAGTGCGTCAAATTGCCTGATAAGTAATTCGGTGGAGCTTTTAAGTACTTCATGCTCTTCGAAAACTAATTGTTTTTCTTCAGATTTAAGCATCAGCGCGGCAGCGCACACACCGGCAATTAAACAAATTGCAGATATAAGCAACGACAGCTTTACACTTAAAGAATTTAGTCCAAAACGCGATGGAGGGCGTCTATACACCACAGGCCAACCTTACTATTTTAGTTGTTGTTATTTTTAGCTAATACCTGAAATATACCAGATCCCTATTCATATTTATAAACTATTTGTAAATTTTATCTAAATGTTAGCTAGGAGCTGATAATTATTCATTATGTCTATTTAAACTGGCTTGCTTGTTGACTTTGCTAGTAACACCTCATACATTAACAGCATGAAAATTATCTTATCTTGCACTTTTTTTTCTTTTTTTAGCTTCTTTATATAAAAGAGGCTGAACTGTTTGTGAGATAAAATCAATCGAATAGCAAAGCCTCCCACTTGGGAGGCTTTTTTGTTTTAGTTGCACTAAGCAACTTATTTTTGGAATGAGGAAACCAAAATGACCAACGATGTTTTAAACGCGCTCAGACACGATATTAACGAAATAGACTCCGATCTATTGGTGTTATTAGCTAAGCGCCGCCGTATTAGCCATGGTGTTGTTGAGTATAAAATTGCGAATAACAAACCAATTCGTGATGAAGCGCGCGAACTAGCCTTACTCGAAAAGCTGATTGGTTATGGCAAGTCGCTTGGTCTAGATGCGTATTATGTAAATAACGTTTTTCAAACCATTTTGGAAGACTCTGTGCTGCATCAACAGGCCATGCTGCAAAAAAGCTTAAACCCCGATGCGTTAAGCGAAACACATCGCGTTACATACTTAGGCGGGCAAGGCTCGTACAGTCAGCTAGCGTGTCATAAATACTTTAGCCGCCGCCCTGGTAAGTTAGTCGAAATTGGCTGTACCTCGTTTGATGAAATTACGGGCAAAGTAGAAAATGGCCAAGCAGATTTTGGTTTGCTGCCTATAGAAAACACCAGCTCGGGCAGTATTAACGAAGTATTTGATTTATTACAACATGCTCAAGTATCAATTGTAGGTGAAGTTACACACAGTGTAGAGCACTGCTTACTTGCCACCCCAGATACTGAATTAAGCCAATTAACTAAAATTTATGCCCATCCTCAGCCATTTGCTCAATGTAGTCGCTTTTTACAAGGCCTCGGTGATTTACAACATGAAACCTGTGATTCAACCTCAAGTGCTCTACAATCAGCTTTAAATACGCCAAATAGTGCGGCCATTGGCTCAGCGCAGGCAGGTAAAAACGTTGGTCTTGAAGTGATTAAATCAAACCTTGCGAATCAAAGTGAAAACCACAGCCGCTTTATCGTGGTGGCGCGCAAACCTCTGCAGGTATCTAAACAAATACCGACTAAAACCAGCCTTATTATGGCCACTAAACAACAAGCAGGTTCATTGGCTGATGCGCTAATGGTGTTTAAGCAACATCAAATAAACTTAGTTAAACTAGAGTCTCGTCCTGTACCGGGTAACCCGTGGGAAGAAGTGTTTTATGTGGACTTAGAAGCAAACCTTGCCGATAGCCAAGTACAACATGCCTTAGAGGAGCTAAAAGAGCATACTCAATATGTGCGCGTTTTAGGCTGTTATCAAAGTGAGTCTTTACAAGCTGTGAGTGTAAATACCTAACCTAACACGCAAATACTAAAAAGGGCCTAAGTAGGCCCTTTTTTAATCGCTCATTTAAAATGCTTTCAACGTATAGCTTAAGTAACTACACATTTTTAACCCTTTTAATCTAATACCTTGGCGTCATTTGCTTTATTTAGCAGGCTACGGCTTTGCGTTAAAAAGTGCGCGGTAGAGTCTGAAAAATACGCTTTAGCATCAGCAAATGCATCGATGAGTGCGCCTTTATCTCCCGCTTTTAGCTTTTCAAGAGTTTGTGCAAAGGTCTCTTGGTATTGCGCTAATAAACTCTCAACATTATCAAACTGGGCCAACATTATATCTGAGTATAGCTCAGGAGATTGTGCAAATAAGCGCCCTACCATCATCAACTCTAACTGATAAATAGGAGACGAGCAGCTTCTTAGTTCCTCAAGCGTATGGCTTTGCTTTGCTAAAAACTGCCCATAAACAAAGGTCGTTAAGTGGCGCATTACTTGTATTATTTGCATTGCTTCATCATGCTTTTTAGCATCTAGCTCAACAAGTTGGCAACCCCATACTTGCAACTGCTGCAGTAAGCCTTTTGCAGCATCATGCGCTCGGCCTTCACACACAACAACGGTTTGTTTAACCCAGTGAGAAATATCAGGGCCAAACATAGGGTGCAGGCCAACAACGGGCCCAGAGTGCGCCGCCTTTAATGCCTTAATGGGTGATTGCTTAACTGAGGTAATATCAACAAGCAAACAGTCATCATCAAGTTTAGGTAGCTTAGCAACAACGGCCTCAAGTGCATTGATAGGCACACTGATCATCACTAATTTTGCGCCAGCTAAAATGGCTTTAGCATCGTTTTGCTGATCTTTATCTAAAATCTTAACTTCATAACCTGAACGAATAAACTGCTGAGCAAATAACTGGCCCATTGCCCCTTGCCCACCTACAATTACAATAGGTGATAAATCAGGAGCTGCACAGGCAAGTTTAGCTTGTTGGTTTTGATAGGCTTCGCGCATCATGCGCCTTAATATGTCTTCAACAAGTTCAGGGCTGACTCCTTGTTTAATCGCTTCATCACGACGAGCAGCGAGCAAAGCAGCTTCTCTTTCAGGGGCATGCAGGGGGGCGCCATTTTGCTGCTTAATAGCACCAATTTTTTGGGTTATTGCATTTCGCTTTGCAAGTAAAGCAACTAATTGCGCATCGCACTCATCTATGCCATCTCGTAATTGTGATAAATCACTTAATTCAGCCACGTTTCTCATTCCACCTATAAACAACTCATTTCGTAAATATATATTTACATTTAAGTAAACTAATCAATACGTTAAATACTAACAGGATCAAGTATGGGTTAAAAGGCTAATGTAGCAACGCGAGTGAAGATTACTTAATACAGAGGAATGCTTTTGTGAAGAGGTAGTATGTTATTTAATGCTTAAAAACCAAAACGGGTTGCAACCGTGAGGCTGCAACCCGTTTTCTTTGCGTTGATAAACAGCGCGTATTAGTTAAGTTTTTCTCTAATACGTGCAGATTTACCAGAACGCTCACGTAGGTAGTAAAGCTTAGCACGACGAACCGCACCGCGACGCTTAACTGTTACGCTATCAATAAGAGGGCTGTGCGTTTGGAATACACGCTCAACACCTTCACCGCTCGAAATTTTACGAACTGTGAATGCTGAGTGAAGACCACGATTACGCTTAGCGATTACAACACCTTCAAAGGCCTGTAGACGCTCTTTGTTACCTTCTTTTACACGTACCTGTACAACTACTGTATCACCAGCGCCGAATGCTGGTACGTCTGTTTTAAGCTGCTCTTCTTCAAGCGCTTTAATAATATTTTGGTTTACTTTTGCCATTATGTTTCTCACTTTCCTAGGTGTAACTGTCTTCTAGCCACAAGCTTTTTGGTACTCTTGCTGAAATTGTGCGAGTAATACCGCTTGCTCCTCAGTCAGAGCTAGGTTATGCAACAAGTCAGGACGTCGTAGCCAAGTTCTGCCTAATGACTGCTTAAGCCGCCATTTTGCTATCTCTTGGTGGTTTCCACTGAGTAGTACAGCAGGCACCTGTTTGTCGTCCAATGTTTCTGGCCGTGTATAGTGAGGACAATCTAGCAAGCCATCCGAAAATGAGTCTTGCTCTGCTGACTGGTTATGACCTAACACGCCTGGCACTAATCGCGCTACTGCATCAATTAATGTCATGGCAGGTAATTCACCACCACTCAAAATAAAATCACCAATTGACCATTCTTCGTCAACGTATGACTCTATTATTCTCTCGTCTATACCTTCATAGCGACCGGCAATCAAAATCAGCTTTTCAGAGTTTGCGAGTTCGCTAGCCCCTTGCTGATCTAATTTGCGCCCTTGCGGGGACATATAAATTACTTTTGCGCCATCACCTGCCGCTTTTTTAGCGTCAAGAATGGCTTGTTTTAATGGTTCAACCATCATTAACATACCTGGGCCGCCCCCATAAGGACGGTCATCTACGGTTCTGTGCTTATCTAAAGCATAGTCACGTGGATTCCAGCAGTTAAAGTCAATTAAGCCATTTTTCACTGCGCGACCAGTGACACCTTGGTGTGTAATAGCATCAAACATGTCTGGGAAAAGGCTTATCACCCCTACCCATAATGAACTAGTTTGAGTCATTAAAACCCAGGATCCCAGTCTACGGTAATTTCTCTCGCTTCGTATTTAACTTCTTTAATTACTGAATCAGTTAAAAAAGGAATCAAACGCTCAGCTTGACCAAATGCATCTTTACTGTTTGCCTTAACAACCAGTACGTCATTTGATCCTGTCTCCATCAGGTCATCAACAGTGCCTAAATTGTAACCTTTATCAGTTACAACCGACATGCCAATGAGATCTCGCCAATAAAACTCGCCTTGCGGGAGTTCTGGTAATTGCGCTGAATCAACAGATATTTCTGCATGGGTATAAGCCATTGCTTCGTCTCTGTCGTTTACTTGCGCAATTTTAGCGATAAAGCCTTTGTTGTGGCGACGCCAGTCGACCACTTCTAAGGTCTGCCATTTACCTTGTTGCCCTATCAACCACGGGCTGAAATCGAAGATCCCTTGGGGATCATCAGTAAATGAATGTACCTTAAGCCAGCCCTTTATACCATATGGGGCACCGAGCTTTCCTACGACAATAATTGATGAGGTGTTCTCTTGACTCATGGTTACACTTACGCCTATTAAGCCGCTTTACGAGCGTCTTTAACTAACTTAGCTACACGATCAGAAAGACCTGCGCCCTGACCTACCCAGTGATCAACACGAGGTAAATCTAAACGAAGTTTTTCTTCTTGACCTGAAGCAATTGGGTTAAAGAAACCAATTTTCTCGATGAAGCGACCGTCACGCGAGAAACGGCTATCCGCAACCACAATTTGATAGAAAGGGCGTTTTTTAGCGCCACCACGTTGCAAACGAATAGTTACCATACCGTCCTCTAAATAGATTGACTGTTTTCATTAATAAGATTTACTCCCCAGTATGGGGAGCTGGGGAATTGTACGAGTTTTTAGCAACAATGCAAGTAAGAAGTGAAGCAAAAAGCCACTTTAGTAGGTTAAACTGTGATCTGAGCCACAATTAATAGATTATCATGCACCACGCGCATAATTTATTCAACAAAAAAGGGCCTATTAGCCCTTTTGTTATACATTATATAGCGGCTATTTAAGCGCTACATTAAAATTTAGGGCCACCGCCACCCATCATTCCAGGTGGTAACATGCCTTTCATGCCGCGCATCATTTTTTGCATGCCGCCTTTACCTTTCATTTTTTTCATCATTTTTTGCATTTGCGTAAACTGTTTTAGCAGTTTATTTATCTCTTGTACCTGTGTGCCAGAGCCTGCGGCTATACGCTTTTTACGAGAGCCTTTAATAATCTCAGGACGCGCGCGCTCTTGTTTGGTCATAGAGCTGATGATTGCTTCCATTTGAATGAAGGTTTTGTCACCCATTTGGCCTTTTACAGCATCGGGTAAGTTTTGCATACCAGGCAGCTTATCTAGCATCGACATCACGCCACCCATATTTTTCATTTGCTTTAATTGCTCTGCAAAATCATCAAGGGTAAAGCCGTTGCCTTTAAATACTTTTTCAGCGACCTTAGCTGCTTTTTCCTTATCGACTTTCATTTCGACTTCTTCGATTAATGAAAGTACATCCCCCATGCCTAAAATACGCGATGCGATACGATCGGGATGGAACGGCTCTAGTGCATCTGTACGCTCACCCACACCCATAAATTTAATTGGCTTGCCGGTAATATGACGAATAGATAAAGCAGCACCACCGCGTGCATCACCATCTGTTTTAGTTAAAATAACACCGGTTAAAGGTAGCGCTTCATCAAATGCTTTAGCGGTATTCGCCGCATCTTGACCCGTCATTGCATCAACCACAAATAATGTTTCGATTGGGTTGATTGCTTTATGAAGGTCTTTTATTTCGCCCATCATTTCGTTATCTACGTGCAAACGGCCGGCGGTATCGACTAAAACAACGTCTATAAATTTCTTTTTAGCATGAGAAATAGCAGCGGTGGCGATATCTACTGGCTTTTGCGAAATATCACTTGGGAAAAAATCCACGTCAACTTCGCTGGCAAGTGTTTCAAGCTGTTTAATAGCCGCCGGACGGTATACATCGGCACTAACAACTAGCACTGACTTTTTCTTACGCTCTTTTAAAAACTTAGCAAGCTTACCAACACTGGTTGTTTTACCCGCACCTTGTAAACCAGCCATCATAACAACGGCTGGNTGGCGGCTGTGCATTTAGGCTAAGCTCTTCGTTGGCTTCACCCATCGCTTTTTCAAGCTCTTCGCGCACTATTTTTATAAATACTTGGCCAGGGCTTAAGCTTTTAGTTACTTCAACACCTACGGCACGTTCTTTAACTTGCTTTACAAACTCGCGAACAACAGGCAGCGCAACGTCAGCTTCTAAAAACGCCATACGTACTTCACGTAGCGTGTCTTTAATGTTGTCTTCTGTTAAACGGCCGCGGCCACTAATATTTTTTAAGGTTTTACCTAATCGTTCTTGGAGGTTCTCAAACATGTAACGGTTCCGATAAGACGTTTATATTGACCCAATAAGCTCACGCTTATTTGCATTTTACTTATTAGATGGGAGCAATAGTATTAAATTTCAATTAAAAACAGTATACCGTAAATGATGGCGCACAATACAGTATTGAAGCACAGCTTATTGAGTTTCTTTTTTTAGGTCTATGCAATTGCTTTGCTATAAAATACAATGTGCTTATAACAACAAGAATTATTTGACTCTAATTATAAGTGGCCCAAGCACAATGCTGATTATTAGTTTAACTATTATTGCCAGTTTATTTTATGTGTTAGCAACGTCTCACGTGTTAACACGCCTGTTTCATCAACAAGGTCCTAGCCAAAAGGTAACGGTTATTTTAAGTACCGTGGCTATACTAGCGCACATGCTGCTGTTGGTTAATTCGGTGTTTCGCTCCGACGGGCAAGATTTAAGTATTGTTAATGTTGCACTGCTGACCTGCTGGGTTATTGTGGTGTCGGTGACTGCGGTGTCGTTAAAGTTCCCTGCTACATTGCTATTACCGGTCGTCTATGGCTTTGCAGCCCTACTCACCATTGCGAGTTTGTTTATACCGCACCATATTTTATTACAAAGCTTTAATATTGAAATAGGCCTTATTACACATATATCGCTATCACTGTTAGCATATTGCGTGTTAATTATTGCTACTTTATACGGCGTGCAGTTTTACTTTATTGATAAACGCTTAAAACGTAAAGATTTAGCAATTGTGCATAGCCATTTGCCACCATTAATGGTGGTAGAACGTCAGCTCTATCAACTATTAAACTTAGGTACGGTGTTACTTACCTTTGCCTTATTAACAGGGTTTGTGTTTTTAGATGGGATGTTTGCAAAAGAATTTATCCATAAAACCATTTTATCGCTTGTCGCATGGGTTATTTTTGTCACTGTTGCGCTGGGGCACATGAAAAAAGGCTGGCGTGGTAAACCTGTGGTTATTACCATCATGGTCGCTGCATTTATCCTCACACTTGCTTATTTTGGCAGCCGTTTTATACAAGAAGTGGTGTTAAATAAGTTTTAACTTGACTCTGTCAGCTCACTCTAGCTTAATACGCATTGGTTTATAAAAAAAGGATCCATCGTTGGACGACATATCGACAAGTACCTTGTTTATCATTTTAGGTTTATTGGTGCTTTTTTCTGCTTATTTCTCGGGTTCAGAAACCGGGATCATGTCAATTAATCGTATACGCTTGCGCCACCTTGCAAAAGAGGAACATCGCGCAGCTAAACGAGTCAGTAAATTACTTAGCCGTCCTGATAGACTCATTGGCCTAATATTAATTGGTAACAACCTTGTAAATATCGCTGCTGCCCAGGTAGCCACTATCATTGGTATTCGTTTATACGGTGATTTAGGTATTGGTATTGCAACCGGTGTGTTAACGCTAGTCGTACTAATATTTGCAGAAGTAACCCCAAAAACGCTTGCTGCGTTGTACCCTGAAAAAGTAGCCTTTCCAAGCTCTATAATTCTCAAAGGGTTACTCAAAATACTATTCCCATTTGTGGTTGTTGTGAACTGGATGACCAACGGTATTTTACGTCTATTTGGTATCAGCTCAGCACAAATAGATGAGCACAGCATGAGTAAAGAAGAGCTTAAAACAGTGGTGAATGAGTCAGGCGCATTACTGCCAGCTCGTCACCAAAGCATGCTGACCTCTATTTTAGACTTAGAGCAAGTGACCGTTGAAGATATTATGATCCCTCGTAACGAAATAGTGGCGATTGATATTAACGACGATTGGAAGCTCATTAGCCGCCAATTAACTCATGCTCAGCACACCCGTGTATTACTTTATCGCGACAATATTGATGACGCGGTAGGTTTTATCCATTCGCGTGACGCTCTTCGTCTTTTAACCAAAGAGCAATTTGATAAACCGTCATTATTGCGTGCTGTACGTGAGATTTACTTTATTCCTGAGGGGACGTCCCTAAATACCCAGCTATTAAAGTTCCAACAATCAAAAGAACGTATTGGTATAGTGGTTGATGAATATGGCGACATACAAGGTCTCGTAACCCTTGAGGATATTCTTGAAGAAGTGGTTGGCGATTTTACTACCACGCAAACACGTACGCCAAGTGAAGAAGTGACCACACAAAGCGATGGCTCTTACCTTGTTGATGGCGGCGCTAACGTGCGCGACTTAAACAAAGAGATGGGCTGGGAGTTTCCTCTTGATGGCCCTAAAACACTCAGCGGTTTAATTGTAGAATACCTAGAAGATATTCCAGATGCTAATTTAAGCCTTAAAATAGCCGGCTACCCTGTTGAGGTGTTAGAGGTAAAAGAGAATATGATCAAACAGGTAAAAATTAAGCCAAATCAACGTAAGTTGTAAGTGTAAATAATGCATTAAAAAAGGAGCCTTGGCTCCTTTTTTTGCTTTTAAGATATGTAGTTAGCCAAAAAGCAGTCGCTCAAACCAGCCTTTATCAAGCTCGTCTTCACAACGTTTAAGCTGCGCACCATAACGACTTGCGCGGTGTTTTACTTTATTAGCAACACTCATTAGCCACTTTTTCTTTTTATAGGTACCGCGTTTATAACCGCCCCACCCTTCGTGATAATTTAAGTATTGGGCGTAAGCATCCCATTTAGAGATACCATTTACTTTATGTGTTTTATAAACAAACCATGCCATAAAGTCGATTGCATCGTCAAAATCATCCCTATCAGCCCCACTGTTACCCGTTTCACGAATATAGTCAGACCAAGTTGGAGTTTTTGCTTGTGAGTACCCGTAAGCATCACTGGCACGCCCAGTTGGAATTATCCATAAAAAATACTCCATGGGTGGTGCGGCATCATGACGAAACGAACTTTCTTGGTACATCATGCTCATAAGAACATGTTTAGGTGAGCCCCATTTTTCTTGTGCATCTTTTGCATCAAAGTACCAATCTGACTTTTCTTCAAAAATTTTACAAAGATCATTAGGTTGCTTTGGCGGCGCAGTGGCACACCCAGCTAAAGAGAGGGCAAAAGATAAAATAATTGCATTTTTTTTCATTTTTATAAGATCTCACTGAACTTTTTAAAAAAGCGTGGGTCTGAGTATATGAATGCAGCAGTATAGCATTGTTTCATCCCTGAAGAATATTTACGCAGCCACCTTGGGCTGCGTTTTTTTTGCTTAAAAAAACTTAAGCGGGTGCTTTGGCATTAAAATATTCATCTAAAAAGTCAGTAAAGCTTAGCGTGTCGGCGCGCTCTATTTCTTCTCGCGCTTTATCCGAGAGAACAACTTGTTGCTCGAGCCATTCTTTAGAAAACACATTGTAGTTGGCTTGTGCATGGCTTTGCTTATATTTATTAGCCAATTGAATAGCAAATAAACCATTATCTATACCCGCACTTTCTAGCTCGCGCACATAACGCCCTGAAAAAGTCAGCGCTGGGTTATCAACCCAAGTAGCCATTTGTGCGATGGTTTCGCTGTAATAGGTCACCCCATACGCCTTATCCATATGCTCAGCGACTTCACTTAGTTGGTCAAAAATTTCTCTCCCCCAACTTTGTAACGTACGCTGTTGGTTGTTGTCGTTAAGCATAACACCTAACTGACGCCCCTGATTAACCACTGTGTCTAAATTCTCAGTGCTGCGGGCTTGCTCTTTCCACTGCATTTCTGGAGAGTCTTTTAACAAACAATACGTTAAAAACACATCTAAAAAATGGATTTGCTCTATATCAATACCCGTTTCACTAAACGGGTTTACATCCAGCGCTCTAATTTCAACATATTCAATGCCTGCTCTTAATAATGCATCCGTTGGTTTTTCACCACTTTTAGCATTACGTTTAGGGCGGATCGGCGAATAAAATTCGTTTTCGATTTGCAGAATGTTTTTATTAAGCTGCTTAGGTGTTGCTGTGGTGTAGTCATCAATATCGCCGTATAGGTCAGAAGGCGTGTTGATTGCTTTTTTAAGCCCAGCAACGTACTCATCAAGCGAGTTATACATTACGCGTAATGAAGATTGCGCACTGTTGGTGTAACCTAAATCACCCAAGCGTAGCGCGGTTCCTACTTCTAAATAAAGTGTGCCTTTACCTAACTTTTTAAACGGTAGGTCAGTTTTGCGCCCTTGTAAAAAAGAATTACATAATGCAGGTGAGGCACCAAACAAGTAACTAATTAACCAAAGCTCGCGTTTGAAATTACGAATAAGCGCTAAATAACCATCCGAAATAAATGCTTCTAGGCTTTGCTCACTTTGCTTTAAGGTGTGTAAAGATTGCCAAAGTGTTTCTGGAAAAGAAATATTAAAATGAACACCCGCAATCGCTTGCATCATACTACCGTAACGGTTTTTTAATCCTTCACGGTATAGGGTTTTCATACGCGCAGTATTTGAGTTACCAAATTGAGCCAGTACGATGTCATCTTGATCTTCAATAAAGCATGGCATACTGATGGGCCATAAAAGCTCATCACCCATGTGCTCAAGTGTAAACTTTTGCAGGTCTTTTAGTTGCGCTAAGGTTTCTGTCGCAGATTCACTAACAGGGGTAATAAATTCAAGTAATGACTCTGAAAAGTCGGTAGTAATATGTCCGTTTGTTAATGCACTACCTACGCCTTTAGGATGTCCTAAAGTGGAAATGGCGCCATTACCTTTAATACGCAACGACTCTCGCTCAATACCACGTTTGATCCCTTTAATTGCGTGCTGATGCGGTGTTGCTGATAACGCGTTTAGCGCGCTAGATAAATCATGTATAGTCAAAAAATGCTTCCTCGGCCACGTGGCTTAATCTTAGGGTTATGGGGGCTAATTGCCCATACTCAAGATTAAATTGTTAAGAACAATATAATTTTTCAAAATTTTTAGCTATTTACCCTGTTGAGCATGCGCTTGATACAATAAGCATCAACCAGCAAGCTAATCTTGCCACTGCTCACGCTAATATACAATCGCTTTGCTAGGGCGTGTTGGCCTTTGTGAATTGAAATTTGTTTGAACTAAGGGCGATTCAATCGCAGCGCGATATTTGTAACCTAATAGGCTCGATAACTGCCCTGCGTTATTCTTATGACTTACATCCATGTAAGAATAAGTAAAAACCGAACAAAGCTTTCGCGTCCTGCTCTTACCCCTTGCCTAAAAACCAAACATACTGCTGTAAATTCAGCCACAAAAACCCTCACGCCCCAAACATAAAGACCCTGAATTAATAGATTACACTTCATAAGCTTTAACATTTTAAACGCAGTATTTGATATAGATCATAAAAAGTCGCAATTTTAATGACAATTTTATTTTGCGCAGCGCCTTTACTTCACCTCCTTTTGTTTACCCAATACAATGACAAGTTAATTAAAAAGGATGGTTAAAACTAACATGCGTCATAATCAAAGCTTAATAAATGAAGAGGTTCACTTTAGTGATGCTCAGCAATTGGTATCCACGACCGATTTACGAGGAGTCATTACGTATGCAAATAAGGCATTTTGCGATGTAGCAGGCTTTAGTGCCCAGGAGCTCGTTGGTAAAAATCATAATATTGTGCGCCACCCAGATATGCCCAAAGCAGCATTTAAAGAAATGTGGAGTACGCTAAAAAGCGGCCACTCATGGCGCGCCATAGTAAAAAATAGATGTAAAGATGGGCGCTATTACTGGGTTGATGCATTTGTAACCCCTATCTTTGAAGGTGACCAGTTAGTTGGCTATCAATCTGTACGTACAAAACCAGATAAAAAACATGTTTTAACAGCCCATAAACTATACGAAAAATTAAATAGCGGTAAAGCCGCTTTTAATTTTAACGAACGCACACACTTGCGCCAAATGCTTACGTTAGCCGTTGTATTTAGCTGGCTAATAATGAGTGGGTTTGCCTTTTCAGCCATGGCAGCGGTTATCAACGTATTAATTTGCGTGCTTATTTTGGCCTTAAATTATCAAGAGCTTGTGGCAACCCCTGCTAAATTAAACACCTATAAACAGCATTCTGACTCTATCTCGCGCTATGTTTTTTGCGATAACTCACCGCTAAGTGTGAGTGACTATAAAGAGCAAATGTTACTTGCTAAGCTCAGAACTGTATTGGGGCGCGTAAAAGATGCTACCTATGCCTTTAATAACATTGCTGAAAACCTAGATGATAAATCGACGCTCACCGAAAAAGGCATTGAGGCGCAAAGCACACAGCTTACACAAATCGCCACTGCTATGGCGCAAATGACCGCCACTATTGGTGAGATTTCGAATAGTACAACAACTACCGCCGACAAAGTTAATTCGACTCAGCACAGCTGCGCGGATATAAAACAACATATTGCTGATAACAAAAAAATGGTATCGGAGCTGGCAACCCACGTAGATCATGCTGCCAATACGGCTAATAACCTCGCGCAGGAAGCAGATAAAATAGGCCAAGTAATGAATGAGATAGAAGGTATTGCTGAGCAAACTAATTTACTAGCGCTTAATGCTGCAATAGAAGCCGCAAGAGCAGCCGAGCATGGCCGTGGTTTTGCCGTAGTTGCTGATGAAGTACGTGCCCTTTCTTCTCGTACGCAAAGTGCTACGGGGCAAATTCACAGCTCGATTAAAGATATACAAGATACATTGGTTAATTGGTCAAAGGTAATGCAAAGTACAAAACTACAAGCTGAGGGCTGCGTACAAACAACCGAGCAAACACACCAAGAGCTCGATAGTATATTCAATCAAATTAGTGAAATAGCTTTGCTAACAAATAGTATATCGACGGCTGCAGAGGAGCAGCAGATGGTGAGCCATGATATTGCTAATAATGTAGATAATATAAAAGAGGTGAGTAACGAAAACTTAGCTTTAAGTTTTGACGTTGCTAAAGATGCCGCAGAATTAGTTGCCGGCTCTCAAAAAGTAAACAACCTACTTTATACATTTAAAGTATAAAGCAATGCAATAAGCCGCCTGCTTGGCGGCTTATTGTGCGTCTAGATTAGCGTTTTGAAAAAATCAGGCCCTGCTCGTTTGCATCTATCACGACAATATCGCCAGGGTTGTACTCTCCCCCTAATAGCTGCTGAGCCAGTGGGTTTTCGATTGTTTGCTGAATAGCTCGTTTTAATGGCCGAGCACCGTAAACAGGGTCGAACCCGCTAGAGGCTATTTTTTCAAGCGCCGCATCACTGATCTCTAATAAGTAGCCCATTTCTGTTAAACGCTCGCGCAATTTAACAAGCTGAATATCGGCAATTTCTTTAATATGCTCATTGGCAAGTGGATGAAATACGACAGTTTCATCAATACGGTTTATAAATTCTGGCCTAAATTCATTAACGAGCACATTCATAACTTTGCTCTTAAGCGTTGCGTAGTCGTTCGTGCCCGCTTGCTCTTGAATAATATCTGAGCCTAAATTTGAGGTCATAATAATAACCGTATTTTTAAAATCAACCGTGCGCCCTTGCCCATCAGTAAGGCGGCCATCATCGAGTACCTGCAATAAAATATTAAATACATCGGGATGCGCTTTTTCTATCTCATCAAGCAAAATTACAGAATAAGGCTTACGGCGAACGGCTTCGGTTAAATAACCGCCTTCTTCGTAACCAACATAACCGGGAGGCGCACCCACTAAACGTGCTACAGCGTGTTTTTCCATAAACTCTGACATGTCGATACGCACCATGGCATCTTCTGTATCAAACATAAAACCTGCAAGCGCTTTAGTAAGCTCTGTTTTACCCACCCCAGTTGGTCCTAAAAATAAAAATGACCCTATTGGTCGATTAGGATCGGCAAGCCCCGCACGAGAGCGTCGTATCGCATTCGCGACCGCAACAACTGCTTCGTCCTGCCCTATCACTTTACTGTGAAGTTGCTCTTCCATTTTTAACAGTTTTTCTCGCTCACCTTGCAGCATTCGCGATACTGGGATCCCGGTCCAACGAGAAAGTATTTCTGCAATTTCGTCTTCGCCTACTTGGTTTTTTAGTAAGCTCATTTCTTGCATTTCAGCTTGCGAGGCTAAATCAAGTTTTCGCTCAAGCTCTGGAATTCTTCCGTATTGCAGCTCCGACATACGCTGTAAATCGCTTGCTCGGCGGGCAACCTCTAAATCAAGGCGCGCTTGTTCAAGCTCAGCTTTAATTACTTGCGTGCCTTGTAACGAGGCTTTTTCTGCATTCCATACTTCATCAAGCTCTCGGTATTGCGCTTCTAAGTCGGTAATGAGCTGCTGCATTTCGCTGCGCCGCTTTTGGCTTGCATCGTCTTTTTCTTTAGCTAAAGCGTTATCTTCAAGTTTTAATTGAATAATACGGCGCTCAAGCTTATCTAAAGACTCAGGCTTAGAATCTATTTGCAAACGAATTGAAGAGCCAGCCTCGTCAATTAAATCAATGGCTTTATCTGGTAATTGTCGGTCACTAATATAACGGTGCGATAAATGCGCAGCGGCGACAATTGCCGGGTCGGTAATATCCACAGAGTGATGTAACTCGTAGCGCTCTTTTAAGCCGCGTAAAATAGCAATGGTGTCTTCAACTGAGGGCTCTTCAACCAATACTTTTTGAAAACGACGCTCAAGTGCGGCATCTTTTTCTATGTATTGGCGGTATTCATCAAGCGTAGTGGCGCCCACACAGTGTAGCTCCCCTCTAGCAAGCGCTGGCTTTAACATATTGCCAGCATCCATAGCGCCGTCGGTTTTACCTGCGCCCACCATAGTGTGAATTTCATCAATAAATAAAATCACTTGGCCTTCTTCTTTAGCCAACTCGTTGAGCACTGATTTTAAACGCTCTTCAAATTCACCGCGGTATTTAGCACCCGCCACCAGCGCGCCTAAATCTAGCGATAAAACACGCTTACTTTTTAGGCCCTCTGGCACTTCGCCATTTATAATGCGCTGTGCTAACCCCTCTGCAATGGCCGTTTTACCTACCCCTGGCTCACCAATAAGCACGGGGTTATTTTTAGTACGGCGCTGCAAAACTTGAATCGTACGACGGATTTCGTCATCTCGCCCAATAACGGGGTCGAGCTTACCTTGCTCTGCGCGCTCGGTTAAATCAATGGTGTATTTTTCAAGTGCTTGTCGGGTTTCTTCGGCGTTAGGGTCATCGACCTTTTGGCCACCGCGAATTGCTTTTATGGCACTTTCTATTTTAGTTGCAGTGATATTAAGCGCTCTAAAAATATCACCTAAAGGGCCTTTGTCGTCACAGGCAGCTAATACAAATAATTCGCTCGAAATATACTTATCTTTACGCTTTTGCGCGTACTTATCACATAAGTTAATAAGCGAAGCCATGTTATTAGAAAGCTGTACGTCGCCCCCTACTCCTTCAACTTTAAACAGCTTTTCTATTTCTTGAGAAAGCTTGGTGTTAAGTTCATCCGCACTCACGCCTGCTTGTGCAAGCAAGGCGCGCACGCTAGAGCCATTTTGCTGTAAAAGCGCATACATTAAATGTACGGGTTCAATAAATTGATGATCGCGCCCTAATGCTAGCGACTGAGCATCTGAAAGCGCAGATTGAAATTTACTTGTGAATCTATCTAAACGCATGAGGGTTTACCTATTTAATAAACTAATTGCTTAATAAATGGGTATGTTAATAGAATTGTTCAAGGTGTTAAGAAGAATATTGTGGGGAAATAGTGTTTTATTTGCGCCAGATCAAACTTGCCATACGCCCTGTTTTACCTTCTCGCCGATAAGAGAAAAACAATGATGGCTGAGAAACAGTACAATAATCGCCTCCGCTAATATTAATAACACCTAATTGCTCAAGCTCAATGCGAGCGATTAGGTAAATATCGCACAAGTATTTATTATTGCTTTGTAATTTAAACGCCTCTTTAAACAACGGAGATTTTGCAATAAATTGCGTAGCAACCTCGGCGCCAACTTCAAATTGCTCAGCACCAATAGCAGGCCCAAGCCACGCATATATTTGCTTACTAGGCGAGCTAAAACAGGCAAGCGTATTTTTTATGATCCCTTTTTCAAGGCCGCGCCAACCACCATGCACTGCTGCAACTTCATGGCCATCATGACTTGCAAACAGAATAGGCATGCAATCTGCACTCATAATAGCAAGAGGCTGATTTTTAACTTTAGTATACAACGCATCAGCACTGTGTAATGTTTGAAAATTAAAATCTGCATCAACACAGAGCACATCGGCGCTATGCACTTGATTAAGCCACAGTGGCGGGTTTGGCAGGGATTGCTCAACCAAAGCACGGTTTTTTAGCACGTGCTCTGGATCATCATCAACATGTAGGCCTAAATTTAAGCTATTAAAAGGCGGCTTTGACACACCGCCTTCTCGGGTGGTACTGAGCGTACCTACCGAGGTTAAATTAGGCCAAGGGGCTGACAAAAAAGCCATTAATACTCTATGTTAGGGTTAGCTTTCGTATCTTCTCTAAGCACCTGAGTCATTGCCACCATGTCATCTGGAATAGGCGCTTGCCAGGTCATCATCTCGCCCGTAATAGGGTGCGCAATACTCAATTTTACTGCGTGTAAGGCTTGGCGATTAAATGTACGTAACATTTCAAACAGCTCTGGCGTAGCACCTTTAGGTGGACGAGGACGCCNCCCGCCGTAGGCTCTATCACCAATTAACGGGTGGTTTATATACGCCATATGAACACGAATTTGATGTGTACGTCCGGTTTCTAGGCGAAGGCGTAAACGTGTATGAGCACGGAATTTTTCAGCAACACGGTAATGTGTAATGGCAGGCTTACCCATTTCGTGAACTGCCATGTGTGTACGCTGCGTTGGATGACGGCCAATCGGCTTTTCAACCATGCCACCTGCGGTCATAGTACCATTACATAGAGCTTCGTATTCACGTGTGAAGTTTTCGCGCTTTTGCAGTGCTTTAACTAAGTGTGTTTGCGCCTGAATAGTTTTAGCCACCACCATTAAGCCTGTGGTGTCTTTATCTAGACGGTGCACAATACCAGCACGCGGTACGTTAATAATATCCGGAAAATGATGCAGCAATGCATTTAGCACTGTGCCATCTGGGTTACCTGCACCTGGGTGAACGACTAGGCCCATAGGTTTGTTGATAACCAAAATATCATCATCTTCATAAACAATGTTTAATTTGATATCTTGTGCTTCGTATTCGCGTGGTGCTTCAATGCTGGTTTCAACATTTACAACTTCACCACCGAGTAGTTTTTCTCGTGGTGTGTTATAGATTTCACCGTCAACGGTGATTTTATCATCCAATATCCATGTTTTTATACGTGAACGTGAATAATCAGGGAACAATTGCGCTAATACTTGGTCTAGACGTTTACCACCTAACTCGGTAGGAACCTCGGCTTGAAGTGAAATTTGTTCTGACATTAGTAACTTTACCCAATTTACCAGTGCAAGCTGTGCCTGACTGGGTTAGAATCGCTTTTAATAAAAGCATAATATAATACGCATAGTTTACTCGGTTTTACCGCCGTGGCCTAGCCGAAGACATCGAAGGTAACAAATAAAATGATAAATAAAATAGGGAAACGTGCATTCGCCATTGTTTTTTCAGCTTCTGTACTTACTTTAGGGGCCTGTTCTTCTGCGCCTGACCAAGAAGATATCCAACGCGTTCCTAACAAATCTGCACACGCTTTGTATGAAGATGCAAAACAAACACTCGACTCAGGTTTATACGCCCGAGCAATTGAGCTATTAACCGCTATTGATTCACGCTACCCATTTGGCCCTTTCTCAAAGCAAGTCCAAATGGATTTAGTGTATGCCCATTACCAATCAGGTAATACAGAGCAAGCATTAGCGACTATCGACCGCTTTATTCGTTTAAACCCAAACCACAAAGATTTAGATTACATGTACTACATGCGTGGCTTGGTTAACATTAAAGCAGATAAAAATGCCTTCCAAGAGTATTTTGGCATAGACAGAGCTGACCGCGATGCAAACCGTACACGTGTTGCATTTACCGATTTATCAACGCTTGTAAAACGCTTTCCAAAAAGTGATTACGCACCAGAGGCTAAACGTCGCTTAGTGTGGCTTTTAAACCGCATGGCGCGTTACGAGCTAAAAGTGGCTAATTACTACTACGAACGTGAAGCTTACCTAGCGGCCGCTAATCGTGGTAAGTACGTTGTTGAGCATTACTCGCAAAGCAGCTATTTAGAGCCTGCACTTGAGATGATGGAAAAAAGCTACGAAAAGCTTGGCCTGACAGATTTAAGTGAGCACGCAAGACTAACGCGTGAATACAATGAATCTAACAAATAAGAATGGCAGAGGTTTTTATTTAAACCTATGTTGATTGTTTAAAAGCCCTCACTGAGGGCTTTTTTATTGCCTAAAAATAAGGCTAGTTGATGCCTGTGGCGCTTTTTAATACTTAGCGATTAGCCTTCGCACCACACTAAATATATCAATAGCAATTGCACTACACGATTGTATAACGCTTGTTCTAAAGAGATTCACTGTTGATCTAAGTTTTTCTTTTTACAGGCGAAAAAAAAGGTAAGCCTAAGCTTACCTTTTAATTAACTCATTGCGGGTTATTAAAGCTCAAAGTCTTTTTTGAATTTTAAGCCAAACTCGCTACGGTCATTACTGCGCATTACACCAACAAAACCTGACTGCTGTAAACGACCTACATCGTAAACCTCGTTTAATACGTTTTCACCGTATAAGGTTACTTCCATATCGCCATAAGGGTTAGTGTAAGAAATATTAAAACCAACTAACTCACGCGAATCAATAGTCTCGCTTTCATTGTAAACCGACTGGCCTTGCATTTCGCTTCTGAAAGAGTAGTTAGCGTTAAATGCAACGGTTGCACCGCTGTCTAAATCCATAAAGTAAGAAGGGGCAATCATTACAGTCCAACGTGGTGTTAATGCTGGTGAATCACCTTTACCAATACCTTGTACGCCTGCATCTACTTCTGTAATTTCAGAATCTAAGTAACCTACAGAGCTGCGAATTGTGAAATCGTCTGTAATGGCAACGGTAGTTTCAAGCTCAATACCTTGCGCTTTAGACTCACCTGCATTTTCAACAATCGTTACAAAACCACCGCCTGCAGTAGGGTCAGAAAATGGTAAAGCAAGGTCAGTGTAATCAGTTACAAATACAGCCAACATCATAGATACATTTTCATGTACTTGGCCTTTTAAGCCCATTTCGTAGTTAATTGCTTTAGTTTCATCAAACGATACAAACTGATCGGGGCCGCCAAATGGACGTGGAGGGAAACCGCCTGTTTGGTAACCTTTTTGAATTTGACCATAAACATTCATGTTATTGCTGATTTGATATGATGCGTTTACATCCCATGTTACAGCGTCAAACTCTGCACTTACGTATTTACGTTCAGCAAATGTTGGGAAAATCGCATCGGCATCTTTCTCATCTTTTGAGTAACGAAGGCCACCACCAATACTTAAATCATCTGTTAAATCGTAACTTGTATTAAAATATACAGCGTATGAGTTTGTTTCTTGGTTAATTTCAAAATCGCCATAACCACCAAATGAAGGTGTAACACCATCGTTTAATAAGCCATTAGGAGTATTGAATGGGCTAAATACAAATGGACCTGAACGTGTGAAGCCATCTTCATTAAAGAAGTAAAGACCTGATACAAAGTCCATATTGTCGTAAGTCGCATTTAGTTGAATTTCAAACGAGTATTGGTCTGCACCACCCTCTTCTGGGAACTCAGATAAATTAAGTGGTGAGGCATCATCATCAAGTCCACCTTCGTATTCAGAAGTACGGTAACTTGAAATAAATTTAGCCGTGTACGTATCATCAATTGCCCAATCAGCAGTAAATGACGTACCCCACCCTGAGTAAGACGTAGATTCAATACCAGCAACAGTAGTGCCTAAATCATCTGGGTCAGATGGGATCATATCCTGTGTTAGTAAAGGAAAGTCACCATTAAATACATCATTTGCATCAAGTGGCTCAGTTAACTCAATAGTGTAAGGCGATTGACCCGACTCGTTATCAACACCGTCAAGTGAAAAAGTAAACGCTAAATCGCTATTGGCCTGCCATTTAAGGGCTACGCGACCGCTAAATTCTTCTTCTTCACCAATTTCTTTTTCTGGATTAGCTAAATTGACAGCTTCACCCACACCATCGCGCGTTTTGTATGATGCACTTGCAGACATACTCACTTCATCTGTTAGCGAGTTATTAAAGTATACATCGCCAGCAATACGTCCGCGGCTACCAATTTTAGCTGTGGTTGAAACAATCCCTTCGTCACCTGGTTGCTTAGTAATTACATTTACTGCGCCACCTAAGGTATTACGACCATATAATGTACCTTGTGGGCCACGTAGAACTTCAACACGCTCTACATTTGGTAACGATAAGTTTGACCCCATTTGACGGCCTAAGTAAACACCATCTAAATAAACACCTACACCCGGATCGGTTGTAATTATGTGATCTTGTAGACCAATACCACGAATAAACACAGAGGCATGCGCCGCATTACCTACACCGTAGCGAGTGATATTTAAGTTTGGAACGTATTTACCAATATCTTCTAGGTTACTCATATTGGCTTTATCAATTAGGTTAGCACCAATTGATGTGATAGCGGTTGGAGATTCAAACAAGCTCTCTGTACGTTTACGAGCTGTAACTTCGATTTTTTCAAACGCGTCTTGTTTTGCTGTTGTTTTAGCTTCTTCAGCATTTACTGAGGTAGTTAGTGCAGCGACAATTGCGAGGCTTAACTGTGAGAGTTTGCGTAGTTTCAAAATATTCTCCAAAGGATACCGTATAATTTAGTTATGCGAACTTATTGGCTTGGGCAATAAGTTTTGGGCATAAAAAAAGACGCCTAATAGCATCTTTCCTCTGGAAGGGTATTATATTACATATTTGTGAAGAAATGTATAAAAATTTTCATTTAATAAACATACAGGTACAAATCAATTATAATTTTTGATTATTGTTGGATAACCTACACAAAAAAATGGCCTTTTGCTAAAAAGTAATCACGTTATACACACTCTAATTTTGTGCACCTTTTATGTTTACATATAGGAGAACCATTATTCCATAAAACACATTAATCAAAGCTACGTATAGCTTATCGAACTATGCACTATGATTGATATTAACCAAAAATAGCAATATAGTATTACTATTGCATCTACGGACAGAAATTATGGATATTAAAAATACTCCAATACGCTATATAAAGTGCTTTAATAGTCCAGACTATACTTCACTTTTCTGTGTAGCAGCTAACTACAACATTTTATTAGTTAATTACCAAGCACTTAATGTAATCACAACTTATGAACTTATCAATAAGTTTATGCAAGATAACGGTTATAAAAGCTTAGTTATTTTTGATGTTCCAAAAAATAGTGACGTATTAGCTTTAAAAGAATGGCCTAATTTAAAGGGACTTTTTTACGAAAGTTCAGATGACTCCCTTTTTCAACAAGGCCTTGAAGCTATTGAACAAGGTAAGCTCTGGTTTCCCCGTGATGTCACTGACAGCTGGATGAGACAAATGTTAGCCACTGAACAGCAAACCACCCTGCAATCAAGTAACCTTACTTGTAAAGAAATCAAAGTATTAAACTTGCTTTTCTCCGGTCTACACTCCACCGCTATTGCAGATAGCTTATTTATAAGTGAAGCCACTGTCAGAGTGCATTTACATAAAATTTATCAAAAAATATCTGTAAAAAACAAACAACAAGCATTGCTTTGGTGCCAAAAAAACTTAAGTAAAGTTAATAATTAAGTGGGCTTATTTGAAAACGAATAACATCTGAATACTCTCCAGCGGCTTGACGTGTGAAGTCCTCCAATTGAATGCTAAGCGGAATGTAAAACTCAGTCTGGCCAGAATACGAAAAGTTTAGACTTGAAGCTTTTACTAAGTTAATTTCTTCTGAGCCTAACTGCAATGTATAGCTAATACCATATTTATTACTAAAAATAGAGTGTAATAAACGACTTTTATTCTCAGAGGTTACATTAAGTTGAACATCCGTATTAGTCACTATTTGTAAGCTAGGTAACATGGTGTATTTTTCTGCTGGCTTCAATTCTCCCAAATAAACAGTATTAGAAAAAGTGTTATAACCTAATAAAGATAAACTAGTTCGGGGTTGAATATTAGTTTCAATCTCGATTTCTATTTCATCTACGGTTTGCTTATTTTCATCATAGAGCCTCAACTCAAGCCTATCAGTGTAATACCCTGCTTTTACTGGCGTCCCTGCGGGGATCACTAGCCTGATATCTACTTTGCTATTGTTAAGCTTAACCTGATTAATGCTCCTACTTAACAACTGATTTTCTAGACGAATTTGATAGTCAATAAATTGAGAGTTACTTTTAAGGTATCCTTGGTTTTGCGAAGAAAGACTAAAATACAAAGTACAATCCGACGTATTTATTGTGTCTACTCGAATTGTCTTCTCAGCATCGACTTGTGATTTTACGTGATAAAATGACAGGTCATCGAACAAATATTCAATTTCACCAATACTTGCATCACACAGAGCATTAACTCTACTTGCCATAGTTAGTAAAAATATACTTATTGCTAAATACACAATTTTAATGAACATAAATAACCCCTTTTCGTTGAAGTTGCTCTGCATCATGAACCTCTATTAAAAATGTAGTACTATCTTTATTTTGTAAGGTCACTTTATACTGACAAGGAGCAAGGCCAGTTATTGCAAAGCGGCCCCGCTTATTTGTGAAGAATGTATACTCTTTGGCCGATGCTTTATCTTGACAAATAGCCTTTCCCACCATTAAGGCTAAGGGGCTTTCGTCCTTACTCCGAAGAGTTGCAATAACAGAAATATTTGCTGCAGTCCCAATTATTGCTTTATGTCCAGTTTTGTATTTAGGGTAAAAGCTAAGCATGCCAGAGCCTATATCATAGCCAGGGGCTAGATCATCAATATCAACAGGGATGTTGATATTGTCATAAGAGCTCAAATCATTAAGTAATATAGTTTTGAAATCTCTATTATCAGCTCTATAGTCATTTTCAGCTCGGCCTAATGTAATCACTTTATTTTCTAAACTTTTGTGGGCGTTAACCAAAGCAAAACTATCGTATATAGGCTTTCCAAATGCCCATGCATCATCTGCAAAAGCTATGCTAGATGAGAGGCTTACACGACTTTGATGATAAGCAGAACGAGCATTTAAATCTTTATAAAAACTTGCATGTTCAAGGTTAGCAGCAAAACGGTTTGCGTTATATTGCATGTTTAAATCAAAGATAGTTTTATTTAACTCGTTGCTCTCTAAACCAGCTCGAAAGTTCAAAGCACCGACAAAACGCTGATTACTGTCTTGAGTAAATTCTAGTCTCGTTTTATCACGCCTAGACTGGTGGGATAGTTTAACTCTATGCTGATTATTAAATTTATAGGTAAATGATAAATTTATACCCCACTCTCGCTCACCTTTTAACTCATCCCATTGCGCCCCTGCAGTATATCTCCACTGACTATTTACCAAGTCGCCTGAGAAATTGACTCCCAGCGATTTATCAAATTGAACACTTTGATGATCTCGGGAAATATTTGTAAAAAAAGAGGCTAACGTTCTATCGTTAACATAATAACTATAACTCGCCTGTGCATAGTGTTCTCTATAGCGGTTATTAAACGTATCTTGAGACCTAAAACCTAAAGCTGTAAAGCCTTTTGAACTGTATTCATAACCGAGCGTTAGCTCACTTCCTAAGTTGCTTATATTATAGCTACTATAAACAGTACGGTAAGCGTATCCTTGGCGTTCCGCGAAGCTAAATGCGCCCTCAAATGCCAGTTGCCCTATTTGAGCTGCATAGATTTGTTTAAAGCCAATTTGTTGCGCGTATTTATCTCCCTGCGCTGTAACTCCTGCAGTCCAACTTGGGGTCAGGCCATAATCCAGATAGGCACTGAGGAAGGGAGAATCTGGTTCATACTCGAGTTTATCGCCAGCTTCAGCAGGAACGCCTAAGTGAATTTCATATTCAAGCTGCCCTTGTGCAAATAGATCTAAGCCAGTTGCAACATCAAAGTTTACATAGCGCACAACGCCAGCTATATCAGTAATTTTTAGAGAGATATTATTGCTGCCTTCGCTCAAAGGTATGTCATCTAAAGAATAAATACCCGCAACCAAATTAAGGCGCTGAATAATTCGTTCATCGACATATACCTCTACACTTGAAGGGCTTTGAAGAGTAAAGCTACGTGAAGCGGTTGGCCTTATGGGCCTGTCTGATAATAGAGAAAAGTCATGGGCTATTGAAAAACCTAACAAGCGAGAGGAGTTTTGGAAATAACCGCCTGAACTAAAGTTATCCCCTAGAGAAAGGCGCATGCCTAAGCTAGGTAGATCATGAATAAGCCTAGTTCCTTGCCGCTTAAAGTTTGATGAAGCAGGCTGCGATATTTTATTATATTCAAATTCATTTTCTAACACCCACCCTTGCCAACTAGCTACAATTTCTGAGCGTAATGCATATTGCTCTTGAACTTGCTGCTGTTCCTTATCATCTTGATGTACGTAGCTTGCATAAGCGTTAATAAAACCACTAGTGTTAGCTGGCTCGATAGCCTTTAACTTTTTCCTTCGTTTTTGCGCACTTAATTTTTGTGGGCGAGTTAACTCTACGGGAACAACAACGTCCAAACTAAAATCGCTCATATCAAACTCAACGCTAAAACCCAGTTCCCTTAATGAAGTTACCGCTAAAGTATTGTCTTTTAATACCTTAAATAGTTCTCTCTCTTTTTCTTCAAGTAAAATTTCGCTAAGGTGTGGCTCTAACTCGTTCCACTGTAAAAAAAGTGCATCATCTTTATCGACTTTAAGTGAGACTTGACCTATTGGACTTTTATTTAATTGAACTGACACATTAAGTTCAATTGTCCTGCTAGAAGGGTTTATTTGTGCTAACACGCTAAGTGGTAAAAAAAATATAGCGAAGAGGAACACTGCTGAAGTTTTCATTGCACCAGATCTAAACTTAAATGCCCTACCTCACGGCTCTCAATATTTTCAGGTAGCTTAACTTTTATGGTCTGTGTGGCATAAGGCGCAAAAAAAACATCGTACCCCTTCTCCAATAAAGCTTGTTTTTCAAAAGTAGTTACAACGGATTTATTTGTAGTTACTTTAATTTTATAGTCACTGAGCCGCGCAGCCCCTTCTCCTTCATTTTTGATTTGGGCTAAAAGCTCCCCACTTTCTATTTTAGAAGTCAGTATTTTTAAGTTAGGTGAATATATATCCCTGTCTACATGAACAACTAAATTTACATTCATTAATATTTTAAGTTGCGAGGTATCACTACCAATATTAGAAGCCAAAGGCTGCTCAACTAAACTTACTTGATAACTTTTATCATATTTCGGAAAACTCTCAGCAACCCACCTAAATTGAATTTTCTGACCTTGCCCCTCTTGTAAAAATAAAGAGGGAGGAAAGACCCATAATGGAGAATCTTCCAACTTTTTTAACGATGGGCTAGATTCAGAAAAATTAATTTCAAACACTTCAATATCAAATGCAATCTCTCTAGGTAATTGATTGTAAATAAAACTAGAAGGTACTTTTGAGGGTTTATCCGGTGATAATGTGATCACCATAGGTGTTACTTCCAGAGCCTCTACCGAAATAGAAATACTACATATTAGTATCATTAAACATCGGGAGAACCACTGAACACAAAACATTAGAATATAACCTCTAACTCACTATCAGCAGCTTGAAACTCTTTTGGTATTGAAATTGAAATATTGCTTTTTGAATTTGGAAGTAAAATCTTACCTGATAGGGCTCTACTTAGATCCATTCCTTCTAAAATTAACACTTTACCCTTAGATTTAATATTCCACTGAGCTTTAGAAAGGCGTACATATTTATTTCCATGGTTTTCTAGCAACACACCCCATTGATTTTCTGCTAACTGCTTTTTGTCTTTGATTATTAGTTTTGCTTCAGCGTTATCTGGCACAACATTAAATAGCGTTCGAAAACTGAGTGACATACCAACCCCAGACTGCGCATTATCGTTCAAATCAACCGACACTTGCTCTACTGTAATTCGATAAGATTTGGAGTGTTCAATAATAGGTTCGCCAATATATCTAACAATAACCGACTGGCTATTTCCTGGTGGGATAATTGTTGTCATAGGAATAATCAAGAAATCTTCTTCATTTATCTCTAAAGACTCAACACCAGTATCACTTATATTCATATTAAATGCTGAAACATCAATAGTTAATGGTTTATCAGATGGGTTTGTAATTCGAAGTGTTTGCTGTGACTGACTCCCCTGCGAGCTGAGATCGGCTACCATGGGTATCACCTGAAAAGCACTGACTGAAAAAGAAAGCAAACAAAATATAAAGATAAATAAAATATGCATAGAATTCCCTCCTAAATAAAGGCAGTGCATAGTCACTGCCTTTTTATTTAATTTATTTAACTTTAGTTTGCTGTAACAGTTAGCATTAGAGTATCAGCATAAGTACCTGCGTATACCGGTGTCTCAATTACTTCTAAGTCAATCATTCCTGCAACGCCCGACGTTGCTAATGTATTGTTGCCGCCATTACTTTGAGAAACGCTTTGATCATTGATGCCATTATCAGCTGTCAAAGTAAAGTCATATGCGCCTGCTGTTAAGCGAGCGGTGTACCCTATCCCTCTGTCTTCATGATCAGCGTTTTGAAGATGACCCTCAGAAGTGGTTAAAGTAAGTGTTGCACCATCCACATCATTACATTTCAAATCAAAGTTAACGCTTGTTGTATCCCCCATTGCAAGAGTTGGAAAGTAGTGATTTGTTGCAATATTACTTACTTCACATACGGATGCGACTGCACCGCCTACGTTTAAGTTATCTGCTAGTGCTGAACCAGATGAGATTGCTGCGATTGCTGAAATTACGATTAATTTTTTCATTGTTATATTCCTTATCCATGTGACATATAGTTTGTTTTGTTAAATAAATGTGCGTTTAAAGCACGCCACCCGATACTACTGATGGTGTCATTTCTATGCGGATCACATCCTGGTAGCTTCCTGCATATATCAAGGGGTCATCTAGAGTTAACTGAATTTCAGCAATGCTATCAAATAAGATATCATCAATATTAAAGCTATATGTCGATTTGGTTGCCTGTGCCGATACAGACACACTTTTGTTGGCACCTTCCAATGACCAGTTAATATTATATGAACTTACTCTACTGCTTTGCTCATGACTTAAACCACCATTAAGAGACTGCATTGATATTCTCATTGGCGAATTACAGTTAATCTCTAATGTTGTATTAGCAACGCCACTAGAAGAAAACTCTAGGTTATTATTTTGTGAGGTAAATTCACACACCGGAGAAATATGCCCCACCAATGTAATACTTACTTCATCGTTACTGTATGCATTGGATGCAAAGCAACATAATACTAACCATGCAAGCCTCTTCATCACTGTCACTTCCTTTGAACTACCTTGCTAATACAGTGGTAATGTTAAGCTAAAATTCAGGTTTAGAAAGTTGTTATTTGATTACAAAACAAAAGGTAAGACTAAATACACTGTAGCTAAGCATACCATTTGGTATAAACATTTAAGTGACTAGTAACCGATAAAGGTAGCCTCTTTATTATTATCACTCTCTTAAAGTCCGCTTTAGCGCTATGTTTAATGTTTATAAACATGCAAAACATAAGTTGAATAAAAGATAAACAACCAATTAAACAGCAATTACTATTTTATAAATTATTAGATAAACAACTTTAATAAATTTAAATAATTTTTAACTTTAATTAAATCAACAACTTTGATTACAAAAAACTCAAAATTAACAATTGTAAACTTTAATATAAACTAAATGCTGACTTCTTTTTTAGTAACTAGCTAAAATTATTAGATAAAAATTAAAATCACTTCTATAATCCCCATGAAATCAACATCTAAATAACAAATAGGAAATACATATGAAAAAGCTATCTGTAGCAGTAGCAATATGTGCCGCACTTGCATCTAGTTACACGAGTGCTGAAGTTCGTATAAATGGCTTTGCATCTATAGTGGGTGGCAAAAGTCTAGACAGTGATCAAACTTTATACGGATATGATGACGATATCTCATTTAAAAATGAGAGTGTATTTGCATTACAACTATCTGCCGATCTTCAGGAAAAGCTCAGCGCAACAGCGCAAATTGTGGCTCGCGGCGAGAATGACTTTGATGCAGATTTTGAATGGGCGTATTTAACTTATGAGTTTAGTGATGAAGTACAACTCAGCGCTGGTAAAATGCGTGCGCCATTTTACAAATACTCTGACTTTCTAGATGTAGGTTACACTTACCGCTGGGTTCGCCCTCCTCAATCGGTTTACAATTTACCATTTTCTACTTACGAAGGGTTGAGCTTACTATATACATCACAAATCGGTGATTGGGACTCAAGTCTTCAAGTCATATATGGTAGCTTTGAAGATAATATCGCAGTAGTGTCGGTCAATGGTGAAACTGAGCTTAATGATATCGCTGGTCTTAACTGGTCACTTAGTTACGATTGGTTTAGCGCACGTGTTGCCTATTTTGTGGCAGAGACCACCATTGACATTGAAAATGATACTGATGCTGGTATCGCCCTTAATGGCCTAGAGGCAACTCTTCGCAGCTCGGGTTTCACTGATCAAGCAGATAGCATTGCTGTAGATGAAGACGATGGAGCATTTTTCGCACTTGGCTTTTCAATCGACTACAACAATATTTTATTTGATGCAGAGTATACTCAGTTTGAAGTCGATAACAGCGCTTTAGCTGAGCAAACTCAATACTATACCTCTCTAGGCTATCGTATGGATGAGTGGCTTGTTCACGTTACCTATGAAAACAACGACGATAAACACGATAACAACCGTTATGATTCACTTACAGCTGTGCCGCAATTAAATGCAGGTATAAATTCAGCATTAGAAGGCTCTAAAGCAAAAAGTAATGTTTACACCATCGGCGCCCGTTATGACTTCCACCCGTCAGCTGCATTTAAAATCGACTTTAGTCGCTTAGATGACGACATAACAAACATTGAAACTGATGTAGTAGCTGTCGGCGTTGACTTAGTATTCTAATTGGAGCGAAATATGAAAAAATTAATCCTAGCCAGTGTACTGTCGGTATGTGCGTTTAGCGCCTATGCTGAAGTTGCGGTAATAGTAAACCCTGGCAATGCAAGTGCACTTGATGGCGATACTATTAAAAAGATTTACCTAGGAAAAGCAAAGTCATTTGCTAACGGTAATAAAGTGAGCCCAGCCACTCAAAACGGTACCGCTGTTGCTGATGAATTCAATTCTAAAGTAGTTGGTAAATCAAGTAGCCAATTAAATGCCTATTGGTCAAAACTTGTTTTTACCGGTAAAGGTACACCTCCAGAGAAATTTGATTCTGACCAAGCTGTTATTGATTTTGTTGCTAGTAATGGCGACTCAATTGGTTACATAGACAGTAGTAAGGCAACAGATAAAGTTAAGGTAGTTGCTACGTTTTAAGCGTGGTAGCTAGATATAAAAAAACCACCGATTAGGTGGTTTTTTTATATCTAAATATTACGGCTATATACTAATATGCTTAAACAAATAAGCAATTGAGTGGCGGACAAGTGTGTAGATAGCTAGGCAAAAAAATCATTATTTAGTTGCGCTAAATAACGATTTTTTAATGCAGCTACCGCCTAGCTTAGCCTCTAAAATGATTAAGTATTATTACGGGTTAATATTACTCAATTTTAAATTTCGCAGTGGCATCTAAAAGGTTATCTGAAAGGTAGTGTAGGTTTTTCGCTACATCCCTTACCGCCGCGAGTGAGTCCATGGTGTCTTCAAACGATTCATGCATATTCGTCACATTTTCTACAACCATCGCAGCAACCGATGTTTGCTCTTCTGTTGCAGCGGCGATTTGTGAGTTCATACCATTTATTTCTAACATTTGCTCTGCAATTTTTTCTATCGAAACGCCAGTTTTCTCTGCGGCTGTTGCGTTATCTGTGGCCATATCTCGCGCTGATGTCATCGCCGTCACAGACTCATTTGCAGCCTCAGTCAAGGTGCTTAGTAACTCACGAATTTCATTCGTTGAATGTGCTGTACGTGATGCAAGCTCTCTTACTTCATCCGCAACCACGGCAAAGCCTCTACCGTGCTCACCTGCACGAGCCGCTTCTATAGCAGCATTTAAAGCTAATAAATTAGTTTGTTCAGCAATAGATGTAATCACATTAAGAATTTGAGACACATTTTTTGTATCATCAGCTAACTTATTGATAGTTGAGGCGGCTTGATTTATTTCATCACTTAACGTACGTGAGGCGGTGACTGACATTTGAACTTGAGTTCTGCTTTGTTCTACCTCTTTTTCTGCTGTTTGCGCTGCATTTGATGCACTTGCCGCCGATTGAGAAATATCACCCACGCTTTGCTTCATCTCTTCCATAGACTGTTTAACCACCTCAGCCTCTGTTGTTTGCTTTGTGGTTGCGCGTTCAGCCTGCTCCATACCTTGCACTAAGCGAGTTGAGTTCTCCATTAGTGGCTCACATACCGCGATTACTTCAAGTACTGTTTTTTTCAGCAAAGCGATGAAGGAGTTGAAGTTAATTGATACTTGACCAATTTCATCCTCTGAATTTACGCTCAGATTAGTGCTCAGCGACCCTTTACCGTTTGCGAGTAGACTCAGGTTATTAGCGGCATCACTTGCAGAGGCAGCAATACGTTTAGCAATCCAAATAGCCATAAATAGCAGTAAAATTAACGAAATAATAGATACCACCAACATAAGTGTTAGTGCGTGATCAGAACGCTCTTTAGTACTTGCAACTAACTCAAAAAAGCGATCGTCTGCTTTTGCTTGAGCGGTTTTAAACTTTTCAAGCACATCATTATACAGTGCTGTTTTTCTTTGTGCTTGTTGCTGAATTTTACTGAAGTCAGCTGTTCCATTTACCATGCCATTGGCAATACTGGCTGATATTTTTTCGTAGTTTGCTAACTGAACTTTCGTGTCACTGTGAATATACGAAGCGTTTATTTGCTCAACCGCATTTATGTTGTTGCTTAGTGCATTGTATGTATCAGCTGCTTTCTCTACTAACTCCTGCTCACCAAATGTAACTGCTTGCGTATAAAGCTCATCGAGCTTTTCTAAAAGACTTACATTTGCTGATGTTAACTTAACAACCTGATATGAAGACTTTTCCATTTCATCAAGTGCGATTCTATTGTCATTCATTGCAAAGTAATTAATCAAAACGATTGCTAAAAATGCTACAACCGCAATGCTGGTAATCGCATGTATTTTTTTACTTATGCTGAGGTTTTGAAAAGAGAAGCCTGAAGCCATTGTGTATACCTTATTTTGTTGTCTATATCTATTATCGGCTTATTACCTATAAGTGTTAACTAAATTTGTAATATTTCTAGTTTTTTTACAAATACAGCGAGTTTTAAACAACTAATAAACGCAAAAAGGATTTAACGATTAATAAGTGAGCAAATGGAGAATTTCCCATAAAAAAACCAGTAGCATTGCTGCTACTGGTTTTATAATTTGGTGCGGATGGGGGGNCCCCCACGCCCGAAAGCACTACCCCCTCAAGGTAGCGTGTCTACCAATTCCACCACATCCGCATTTTTTAAGCTTTCGCTTAGGTGTTAAACTTATTGACTTACTTGAGGAGTATAAGTCGTTTAACGTTAGCTTTCGCTAAATTAGTTTGGTACGTCAGAGCTCTGCTGTTGAGTAACAGGTACGTCTTCTTCTGCTGGCGCTACAGTTTCTACTGCAGGTGCTGCTTCGAGGTTTTCCCACTCATCGGTCTTTTTAATTTGACCGGCAGTTAAGTTACCTAACACAATACTTAAAACAAAAAACACTGTTGCTAAGCTTGTTGTTGTTTTGGTCATGAAGTTACCTGCACCTGATGAGCCAAAAACTGTGCCCGAAGCACCGGCGCCAAATGAAGAACCCATGTCTGCGCCTTTACCTTGCTGGATTAAAACCATACCAACTAAAGCTAAAGCAACAACTAAATAAACTACTAATAAAATTTCGTACATCTTATACGGTCCCTTTTGCACTGTTACAGATTGCAGTGAACGAATCTGCTTTTAGACTAGCACCGCCAATAAGGCCGCCATCTATATCTGGTTGTGCAAATAATAATTCGCTATTTTTTTCGTTAACGCTACCACCATATAAGATGGTAAGCCCTTGTGCTAAATCGCTATCTAATGAAGCAATTTTGTCACGGATAAATTTATGAACAGCTTGTGCCTGTTCTGGCGATGCAGTCTTACCTGTGCCTATGGCCCAAACGGGCTCGTATGCTATCACAGAATCTTTCAGTGCTGCTACACCTAATTTCCCAATTACTGCATCAATTTGTGCAGCAACCACGTGTTCGGTTTGACCGTTTTCTTGTTCGCTCTCGCTTTCACCAATACACAAGATAGGTGTTAGCCCCACTTGCTGTGCACGGGCAAATTTTGCGGCTACGGTTGCATTGCTTTCTTTGTAAATACTGCGTCGCTCTGAATGACCTACGAGTACGTACTTAGCACCTAAATCTTTAATAAGCTGAGCATCCACTTCACCGGTAAAGGCGCCTGGGGTATTTTCACTGAGCGTTTGGGTACCCGTGGTAACACCACTGTCAACCAGTGCTGATACTAATGGAAATGGAGGAAATAAAACAATGTCTATCTCATTTGATTTAACACTGTTAATGGCATCAGACAGTTGAGTGACAAGCTCTAAAGAGCCATTCATTTTCCAGTTGCCTGCGACCATTGCCTTACGTATTGCCATTTTCCACTCCAGATTAGAAAGCGGGCGAGATATTAACTTTTCTCGCCCTAAGTTACAAGAGGTTATTGTTCTCAATCAGTTTATTTGCTCATAGATTCGACAACTGCTGCAATTTTTTGCGCGCTGTCTATGACTATTTTTTCTTGTTCGGCTTCAACCATAACACGTACTACCGGTTCAGTGCCTGATTTACGAAGTAAAACACGGCCTTTTTCGCCTAAAGCTTGCTCTACTTGCGCAACCGCATCTTGTACTTCTGGTGCTTGTGTAGGGTCTGTGCCAGGTGTGTAACGTACATTAATCATTTTCATTGGGTACTTTGTAAAACCAGCCCCTAAATCTTGTAATGTGCGATTTTGAGCCACCATTGCAGCCAATACCTGAAGGCTTGAAATGATACCATCACCCGTGGTGATTAAATCGAGGTTTAATACATGGCCTGAGCTTTCACCGCCAATTCTCCACCCTTTTTGCTGCAGCATTTCCATTACATAACGGTCGCCAACTTTACTGCGCGCAAATTCAATTCCTTTTGCTTTTAATGCATTTTCAAGCCCCATGTTCGACATAACCGTGCCAACAACACCACCACCTAGCATATGATCTTCAGCCGCTTGACAGGCAATAATGTAAACTAAGTCATCACCGTCAAATACGCGACCGTTGTGATCAACCATCATTACGCGATCACCATCACCATCGTAAGCAATACCCACATCAGCTTTGTGCTCTAGCACTTTGCGCTTTAACGTATCAACGTGTGTAGCACCACATTCATGGTTTATATTCACCCCATTAGGCTCACATGCATGAGTAATCACTTCAGCGCCTAGCTCACGCATTACCGACGGAGCAATATGGTAGGTTGCGCCATTGGCACAATCTAGTACAACTTTTAAACCTTCAAGTGATAAGCCTTGTGGAAATTGGCTTTTACAAAATTCAATATAGCGCCCATCAGCACTTACTAAGCGCGAGGCTTTACCAAGTTTATCTGAGGCAACACAGGTCATTGGTTCATCAAGCATCGCTTCAATTTGTAGCTCAACGTCGTCATCCAATTTTAAGCCTTGGCCATTAAAAAACTTAATCCCGTTATCGTAATATGGGTTATGCGATGCACTAATTACAATACCTGCTTCGGCTCTGAACGTTTGCGCTAAATATGCAACAGCGGGCGTTGGCATTGGCCCAAGCAGTACGACATCTATTCCTGCGGCAATTAAACCAGCTTCAAGCGCGGTTTCTAGCATGTAACCTGAAATACGGGTATCTTTACCTATAATTACTTTTTTTGTTCCACTTAGAGACAAAACTCGACCTGCGGCCCAGCCTAATTTCATTGCAAACTCAGGGTTAATTGGAGCCGTGCCCACTAAACCACGTACCCCATCGGTACCAAAATATTTTCTTTCGCTCATTATAAAGCTCCTTTTTCGCAAGCTTGGAGTACACCAAGCACATCTGCTGTTTCTTTTACATCGTGTACACGAATAATTTTTGCGCCATTTTGCGCGGCAATTAGCGCACCGGCTAAGCTGCCCGCTAATCGCTCATCTGTTTTTCTGTTTAGCAAATTACCTATCATCGACTTGCGTGAAAGACCTGCTAAAAGCGGTAGTGCAAATTTATTAAATGCATTAAATTTAGCAAGTATTTCAAAATTATGCTCTAGGGTTTTGCCAAAGCCAAAACCTGGGTCGAGGATAAGTTGCTCCACCTTAATACCCGCTGTTTCGCATGCGCTTATACGCTGCTCAAAAAAGAGGTTAATTTGCGCTAGCAAGTCAGTATAAGTGGGTTCACTTTGCATTGTCCGTGGCTGCCCTTGCATATGCATCAAACAAATTGCTACATCGGGATACTTAGCGAGTGTGCTAAGTGCGTGGGGCTCTTGTAATGCACGTACGTCGTTAACTATATCAGCACCTGCTAAAATCGCCTGCTCCATGACCTGCGCTTTACTGGTATCTACCGATATAACGCAGTCACTTTTAGCTCTAATGGCTTTTATTGCAGGTATCACACGATTAAGTTCATCGTCTAAATTAACATCTGGCGCGCCTGGGCGTGTAGACTCCCCGCCAATATCAATGATAGTTGCACCCTCGTCTAGCAACTGCATTGCCTGTTGCACCGCGTGCGCTGTATCTAAAAACTTTCCACCATCAGAAAATGAATCTGGGGTCACATTTAAAATACCCATCACACATGGTTTTTCTAAATTAAGTTTACGCCCACGGGGAAGGTTTATTATGTTAGTCATCGCCAACCTTTTAGTTATTTGATACAAAAAAGCCCCGAAGTACGGGGCTTTTAAAGTATTATTTTAACGATTATTCAGCTTTATCATCAAGGTTTGTTTCATCTTTTTTCGATGAATCATCCGATTTTTGGCTTTCATCAACCGGCTTTTCTTGAGGTGCGACTGTTTTAGTTGGCTTATCGTCTAAACGGTCGTGTGCATCACGTGGTTCACGCACAGGCTGACGCGCCATTAAATCATCAATTTGTTTAGCATCAATTGTTTCATATTTCATTAATGCATCTTTCATCGCATGAAGAATATCAATATTTTCTTTTAATATATCTTCTGCTCTTTGATAATTACGGTCTGAGAATAAGCGTACTTCGGCATCAATTACTTTAGCTGTTTCATCAGACATGCTCATTGCGCGACCACCGCCGCCACCCATGTACATTTCGTTTTGATCTTCAGCGTAAAGTAACGGACCTAGTTTTTCACTCAAGCCCCACTGCGTTACCATCTTACGTGCAATATCTGTTGCACGCTCAATGTCGTTACTCGCACCCGTTGTTACTTTGTCTTCTCCATAAATAAGTGCTTCAGCAATTCGGCCACCGTAAAGGCTTGAAATCATTGACTCTAAAAGCTCTTTAGAATGGCTAACACGGTCCTGTTCAGGTAGGTACATAGTTACACCAAGGGCACGGCCACGTGGAATAATCGACACTTTATAAACTGGGTCGTGCTCTGGCACCATACGGCCAACAATAGCATGACCCGCTTCATGGTAAGCCGTCATTTCTTTCTCTTGCTCACTCATCACCATGGTCTTGCGCTCTGCACCCATCATGATTTTATCTTTAGCAGCATCAAACTCAGCCATACTTACAACACGTTTATTACCACGTGCGGCATAAAGTGCGGCTTCGTTTACAAGGTTTGCTAAATCAGCACCAGAGAAACCAGGCGTACCACGTGCAATAACTGCCGCTTCTACGTTATCGCCTAATGGCACTTTACGCATATGTACTTTAAGAATTTGCTCACGGCCACGAATATCAGGCAAACCAACCACTACTTGACGGTCAAAACGACCAGGACGAAGTAATGCAGGGTCTAGTACGTCAGGGCGGTTAGTTGCCGCTATAACGATAATACCTTCGTTACCTTCAAAACCATCCATTTCTACTAGCATTTGGTTTAGTGTTTGTTCACGTTCGTCGTGTCCACCGCCCATGCCAGCGCCACGCTTACGACCTACAGCATCAATCTCATCTATAAAGATAATACAGGGTGCAGCCTTTTTAGCTTGCTCAAACATGTCACGTACACGCGATGCGCCCACACCAACAAACATTTCAACAAAGTCAGAACCTGAAATGGTGAAAAACGGTACTTTTGCTTCACCGGCTACGGCTTTTGCAAGTAATGTTTTACCCGTACCAGGAGGACCCACCATTAGTACGCCCTTAGGAATACTACCACCAAGTTTTTGGAACTTAGAAGGGTCACGTAAAAAGTCTACTAACTCTGTTACGTCGTCTTTTGCTTCATCACAACCTGCTACATCAGCAAAAGTTGTTTTAACTTGGTCTTCGCTCATCAGGCGCGCTTTGCTTTTACCAAACGACATTGCGCCTTTACCGCCACCGCCTTGCATTTGACGCATGAAGAATATCCATACCCCTATAAGCAGCAACATTGGGAACCAAGAGATAAAAATACTTGCTAAAAACGATTGTTCTTCAGGCTGAACGCCTTTCACATTTACATCATTTTTAAGTAAATCATTAATTAAGTCTTCATCGTACATTGGCATTGTGGTTTGAAAACGCTCACCACTGCTTTTAGTACCTGTAATATTACCTGTTCCACGGTCAATAATAACTTCTTGTAAAGAGCCGCTACGCACGTCTTTTACAAATTGAGTGTAACTTGTTTGACGATCAACTTGATCGCCGCCATTAAAGCTCTGAAATACTGACATTAGCACAACTGCAATAACCAGCCAGAGTATTAGATTTTTCGCCATATCGCTCAAGGGGTTAACCTCTTGTATCCAATTAATTTAAATTCAACTAAACGCCAAGCAACTGTACTACAGTTTGTAGCCGGTCGCTACTATATATACTTCCCGAGAACGGGCACGTGAGGCATCAGGTTTGCGTATTTTCACTGCTTTAAAACTATTACGAACGTCTTGCAAGTATTGATCAAAGCCTTCACCTTGAAACACTTTAACAACAAATGCACCATTTTTCTTTAATACTTGATGACACATATCAAGTGCTAATTCTACCAAATACATGCTACCCGCTTGATCTACCGAGTTATTACCGCTCATATTTGGCGCCATGTCAGAGAGTACCACATCAACATTTTTACCATCAATGCGTTTTAACAATGCATCAAGTACGGCTTCTTCACGAAAATCGCCTTGTAAAAAGTCAACCCCCGCAAGTGAGTCCATAGGTAATATGTCACACGCAACAACCTGACCTTTATCAGATACTTTCTCGGCTAAGTATTGTGACCAGCTGCCAGGTGCAGCACCTAAATCAACAACGGTCATACCAGGGCGAAGCAGTTTATCTTTATTTTGGATCTCATCTAATTTGAAAACAGCTCGAGAACGCCAGCCTTTTTTTTGCGCTTGCTGAACATATTGATCATCAAAATGTTCTTTCAGCCATCGCTTTGAACTGGCTGAATGTTTTTTATTTGTCATAAATTAACACGCAACTAATTAGTAATATTCTTTAGATGGCGTTAGAATACCCTTAATTCAAGCCATATTCAGCAAAATTTGTATAAACATGACATTATCAAACAAACAAAAGCAGTTTTTAAAAGGTCAGGCGCATAGCCTTAAGCCTGTAGTTTTACTAGGTTCTAACGGTTTAACCGAGGGCGTAGTAGTCGAAATTCAAAGTGCATTAGAAATTCACGAATTGATTAAAGTAAAAGTACCTACTGACGATCGTGAAACAAAAGCACTTATTTTTGATGCAATCGTTCGTGAAACCGGCGCTACTAAGCTACAAACAATAGGTCACACTGTTGTATTGTATCGTCAAAGTGCAGAAAAAAAGATTCAATTACCACGCGCATAAGTTAATTGTGCAGTGAGCTTTTTATAAAAAAACCAGCATTAAGCTGGTTTTTTATCATATGTGCTTATTTATGCTTTTTACCTTTAAACAATAAATTTAAAGCACTGCGCTTTTTAAGCAATTTTAGGCCTGTTTTATTTAGTGCGTTTGTATTTTAATAAACGGTCTAAAAATTCAGTAGTTAATTCATTTATCACGCCTGTTTCCGCGTTAACAATCAAGCTAAAACCCACATTTAAATGGGGTATAACCACCAAGTCACTGCGATAGCCTTGCACCCAGCCACTATGATAATAAAGCGTTTCATCGTTATAGTTATAAACACGCCAGCCTAATCCATAATAAGCTTGTTCTAATTCCTTTTTCCATACTCGTCTATAACGCTCTTTTTTTGTAAGTGTATAAGGACGTGTTTGTGTAGCAAGTGCATCTAAAGAAAGTACATCTAGGTTTTGCCCTAATTGCGCATTTAACCATTTTGCCATATCGGTGGCACTTGCATTTACGCCCGCAGCTGGGCCGACTTTATAATAGTTTTTTTTCAGCTTGGCTGTGTACCAACGTTTTTTGCCTCTAACATGCGGCAGCGCATAATTTTTATCCTGCACCATTGCATCGTAGCCTAAGCTGGTATCGCTCATTTTTAATGGTGTAAAAATCCCCTCTTGCAGCCATTGGTCATATTTTTTATTGGTACTGCTGTAAATTACATCATCAATTAAACTAAACATCACATTTTGATAGCCATAGCATTGGCCTGGTTCGCAAATGGGCTTTACTGTTAATAGCTTTTCGACAATATCGGGGTAATTCATTCTTGATTCAATTAAATTGTCATACGCATTAGGAACCAAACCGCTGGAGTGGCTTAATAAGTGAAATACTTTTAAATTATCTTTATAAACCGTGCCTTTAAAGGCAGGTATATACTCACTTACCGGTTTAAATAAATCTATTAACCCTTCACTTGCAAGCTTTGCAGTTAACGACCCTGCAAATGTTTTTGACACAGAAGCCAACCTAAAGCGGGTGTGGCGGTTAACCTGTGTGCCACTTCTTGCCTTAGTGCGGCCCATGGTGTGGATATAATCAGCGTTACCAATACTCACTATCGAAAGCGCAGCGCCAGGAATACCTTTACTGTTGAGTTTTTTTTCTGCGTAGCGTCCATACTGTTTTACGAATCCATCCCAGCTTGAGTCTGCTTTAGCTATTGCCAGAAGCGGTATAGATAGACAAATAGCGACCCAAACGTACATAAAATTAGTGAGATACTTCATTCGTTACAAATTTATTCTTTTTTAACTACATCTATGTGCATAATATCATGAAGTTTTGATAGGACTAACGTACAATGTTGCGATTATTGGCTTTTTAAGTGGATGTTAAGTATTTATGCGTTTTATAGTTGTATCACTTTTTATATTATTATCAGCAGGTTGTGCAATTACCAAACAGCCGGCCGAGCCTTTGGCTTTACCGTTAAAGCCAACATTAAAGAGCGAAACTTACCAGCTTGAGTATAAAACAGAGCACGCATCGCCAAAAGTTAAGTCTGTACAGTTACCGGCGCACAAAGTAACACGCGGCCAAACAGTGCGTATTACAACCGATAAAGCAAGCGTAACAGACACGCTATTAAAGCAAATAACCCAAGCCTTGAACGATAAAGGCTTAGAAGTGACTGATAGCAAAAACAGTGACTACACGTTAGCTATCCATCAGTTAGATTTAGCATTTACTGACGATACAAAATATGCGTTAACTCAACCTGAAAACCCGTACCCTTTATTTGCCAAAGTAGCGCAGCAATACCCTACTCAACAATGCGCCACCATACTAGCGCAAGTGAGCATGCGCATTACGCACCGCGCCTCTGGCGATGTGGTATGGTTTGCAAAATCATCAATAGACAGCGCAAGCTTCCACCGTGAGCCTTTATTGTTTAGCTTTGCCCAAGAGCAAAAAATTACTAATGAGTTAGAAGTGGCAACATTTGTACATCAACAAAATACCGAGCAAGCCCGTATAGCGCGCGCAGGTAAGGAAGTAACTGTACCGCCCTTTAAAACCATTACTAAATTAAGCAGCTTAACTAAACTACAAGGCCCATGTACGCGTACAGAGGTGAGTGCCTTAACGCCTATGATGCAATATTACTTAAGCAGTATTTTAATTGATAAAATAAAAGTGCAATAACGTAAAAAACTACATTTTTTTACAGATTCAAGGATTCACTTACCAATATAATACGCTTAATAACAAATAATAATTAGGTCCCCAGGGATGAAAAACGCTTTCTTACAGCATACTTTTATTAATAGCGTATTGCTTTGCGCCAGTTTTTTGAGCTTTCAAAGCCAGGCAAGCAATCGATACTATGCTGATAACACGCTAGAGCCCACCCAAGGTTTTGCGTGGGATTGGAGCGCTGGGGCTGGTTATTATGTAGAAGATTCTTACCTAATTGGCCTTGATTCCTATGACGATGGCATTGAACTCGATTTAAGCCTGGCTATTTCCTACGAAAACTTTTATCTCGACTTTGATCATAACCAGTTAAGCGGCGGCTTAGTTGTGGGTTACAGCCTTATAGATAAATTTGATTGGGGCTTGGATATATTAGGCACCAATACTCAAGCTGGCTTTGATGACAAAGGCTTAGGTTTTTACAACCACGGTGTAATAGAAGAGCTTGCGGGTATAAAATCGCGTAATTACGATTTTGATGCTGGGCTAAGGTTAACGCGCCGCTTTGAAAACTCGCAAATTTCGTTTGAGTTTTTACATGATATTACAGGTACACATAATGGCTGGGNCCTTTTTTAGCCATATTTTGCCATGGCGTAATTGGGAGTTTAGATCTGGGGTGGGTATTAGCGCTTATTCGGGCAGTTTTACTAACTATTACTTTGGTATAGATGCAGACGAAGCCACCGCTAATCGCCCTATTTACACCCCTAATGGCAGCACCAGTATTATGTTTGAGTTTCATGCTGAGTACCCTATTTCTCAAGATTGGGTGTTTTTGTCTGGCTGGTTAACAACATGGTTTTCAAAAGAAATAGACGACAGCCCCATTATTTCTCAAGGGTATCAACATAAAGCCAAGGTAGGCCTACGTTATGTATTTTAGATGGATCTGTTTATTATTGATCTTCCCTGCTATTTCATCTGCTAAAACCACAGATAAAACAGCCCCATTAATTGCGCTGCCCGACACTTGTGTTGCACTACGTGAGGGCCGTAATTGCTACGCTGATGTAACGCTTAGCTGGCAGCAACCAACTATTGGTAATTACTGCCTAAGAGACGCAACATCAAAATATATAATGCAATGCTGGTTAAAGCAGCAACAAGGCGTATTTGAATATACCTTCGACTCCCAGCAAAGTATTTCTTTTGAATTGTTTGATAGTAATACAGCCCAAGTTATTGCCACAACAGAGGTTAAACTGCAGTGGGTTTATCAAAATAGACAAAAAAACGCCGCTGGCGCTTGTTCTAATTAGAGGTGTGACCTTTCGTGATTGATTTTACAGCAATGTGTTTGGTAATTAAGTAAGTCAGCGTTTATAAAGTGTGGTCGTTCACCTAAATAGGCACTAACGCAGCACAAATCCCAAACTTATGCAGCCCTTAGGGTTATTTAAGGGCGAGTTTCAATCCACACACGGCAACCCTCTAACACTAAGGAAGCTTTATGGATAATTACGGCACTATTTTATTAGTTGAAGATGACACCTCTTTAGCCCAATGGGTTGCAGAGTACTTAACCGAGCAAGGCTATACCACCCATGTTTGCCACCGCGGCGATGAAGTAATAAGCCAGGTAAAAAACTTAAACCCTAACATTGTGCTGCTCGACATTATGCTGCCAGGCCAAGACGGTATAAGTGTGTGCAGAGAGCTACGTAGCTTTTACACCGCGCCCATTATTATGCTGACCGCCCGCGATGATGAAATGGATGAAGTAATTGGTTTAGAAGTAGGTGCGAGTGATTACATCATGAAACCTGTGCGCCCTCGCGCATTACTTGCCCGTATAAAAGCAGCACTGCGCCTTACCAGCGAACCGACTAAAGTAGCCACTAACGAGAGTGTGATTACTGTAGGCGCACTCAGTATTGATACTCAATCACGCAGTGTAACGCTTAATAATCAAGATATGGCTATTTCTAGTGCTGAGTACCTCCTACTGCACTATTTAGCCAGTAATGCAGGCCAAGTAGTCTCGCGTGATGCTGTGTTTAAAGCAACCAAAGGCCGTGAATACGATGGGCTTGATAGAAGTGTTGATGTACTAATATCTGCGCTGCGCAAAAAGTTTCATGATGACCCGCAAAACCCAGAAAAAATTAAAACAATTTGGGGGCGTGGTTATTTACTTGTTGCCACTGCGTGGGAATAGTAACCGTGGTGGTTTAAATGAAAAAATTTTACATTTCACTACTCGGTAGCGCGCTGCTTTCTATTGTTGTATTGGGCTGGCTAATCGATGCATTTAGCCAACAAACTCAAACACCGCATGATGAATTCAGCCTACAAAGCCAAATGATCAACGGCTTTAGTAAACATTTGAGTAGTGTAGCGACCTCAGAGCGCGCAGCTTATGTAAAGCAATTGGCAAACGACTTTAATGTAAAGCTTGATTACAAAAACAATGAATCCCTTGCCCTGCCACCGTCTTTAATACTACAAATGCATACCCAAAGCGGCCTTATTTTAGAAGACCAGCAAGGTTTTTATATGCTCTACAGTAGCGAAGTATTGTCGCCTTATCATCTTTCCATGCGCCTAGATAAAGGCTTTGAAACAGATCAGCGCAACGATATTATTTTAACTTTGTTGTTTTATGCTGGGCTCTGCATTTTTATGGGCTTTATTATTGCCCCACTTGCTAAACGCTTAACAGTATTAAACGATGCGGCTAAAAAATTTGCCGCAGGAGATGTGCAAGCCAGAATAAAGGTCTCTCACTTTACCTACATAAGAGATGTTGAGCTTACATTTAACCGCATGGCTAGCCAAATAGAAAAGCTCGTGGCGGAGAACAAATTAATGGCATCGAGCTTATCGCACGATATTAGAACCCCTATCGCATGTTTACGCTTTGGCTTAGATGCTGCGCTCGACAGCGCAGATATGCCTAAAGTTAAGCAATACCTTGTGCGTATGGAAAACGATCTTGATCATATGGAATCGATGCTTAAAAGCTATTTAGCCTTTGCAACCCTTGAGCAAAATGCCAACCAGCTCACCTACTCGCAAACTAATTTATCGCACTATCTTGAAGACTTACTTACTCAGCTTTCGCCTAAAATTGAAACCAGCCAACTTAAAATACAACTAAAAAGTAGTGACGATATGGTTTTTGCTGACTTACATTGGCTTGCTCGGGCTATTAGTAATTTAATTGGCAATGCCTGCGACTTTGCAAAAGACACTATTTATGTCAGTGCAAAGCGCGATGAGCATTATTTATATATTACAGTTGAAGATGATGGCCCAGGTATCGCACCAGAGAACTTTAATAACGTTTTTAGCCCGTTTTTTAGAGAAGAAAGCCACCGTAACCGTGCTGATAAAAGTTATGGCTTAGGGTTAGCCATTGTTGCAAAAGTGGCAGATTGGCATCACGGCAGTGTAAGCGTTAGTAAAAGTGCGCGGCTTCAAGGGGCGTGTTTTACCCTTAAAATTGGCCAGCATCACGATTCGTAAAATATTATTTACACAACTGTAATTAGGGCCTGTTGGCCTTTTAGGGTTATAATTAGTTCTATCTAGGGGCTGTTTAATCGCGGCGCGAGGTTTGTAACCTAGTGGGCTACGTAAAAACCGAGTAACAAAGAGTAAATAGCCCCTAGGCAGAACCCTTAGGGCAGCGCCTGTTTGGCATTTATACGTCGTTATCGCCTATTTATGGGGAACAACCACACTACATAGGCTCTGCCTTGCCTAAACACCAAACAGACTGCTGCAAATTTAACCTCGAAAGGTAAACAGGCCCTAAAATTTATTACACAAAATCAACTCCTTATTCTAAACCTGTTGATAACATTAATTAAATGCATCGCGTGATAGACACACCAGACGATAATTATTGTCACAATTGGGCAAATAAGTACTTTTTATTTATTTGCAATTCCAGTAGATTGTCAGCGCCGTCAAAAAATAGAGAAGTACAACAATATGAGCGCAGTTAGAGGTGAGTTTAGCTCTCGCTTTGGATTTATAATGGCCGCCGCAGGCTCTGCAGTAGGTTTAGGTAATATTTGGGGTTTTCCTACCCAAACAGCAAGCAATGGTGGTGCCGCTTTTTTAGTCGCTTATTTGGTACTCGCGTTCTTTTTAGCATACCCCGCACTTATGGCTGAGCTTATAATTGGCCGCCACGGACAAGCTAATGCGGTGTCTTCTTTAACAAAAATAACATCACACGCGTGGCAAAAGCGCTTTGCTTTTATCGTGGGTTTTGGCGGGATTTTATGTGCGGGCTTTATTTTAAGTTTTTATGCCATTGTGGCAGGCTGGATGCTCAGCGCAACAATTGAACCTATCACTACATTAGCTGGTGCAAACCAAGCTTCAACGTGGTTAAGTGAGCAGTCACTTTCACGAAACATCATTTTTACAGTGATATTTATTATACTCACCGTGGCTATTATTAGCCGTGGCGTAGAAAACGGCATAGAAAAATGGTCTAAGCGTCTGATGCCTGCTCTTTTAGGTATTTTATTTGCCCTAATTGCTTACGTTATGACCCAAGAAGGTGCTATGCAAGGGCTTAAAGCCTATTTAGTGCCTGATTTTTCATCTATATTTGATGCAAATTTACTCGTAAGTGCACTCGGTCAAGCGTTTTTCTCTTTGTCATTAGGCACCAGCGTGATGATTATTTATGGCTCTTACATAAGTAAAAAAGAAAACCTAGTCACGCTAGGCGCTTATGTAACCTTAATAGATGTGTTTATCGCGTTTGTAGCGGGCCTTTTAATTATACCAGCCATGTATGTCGCACAAGCTCAAGGCGTAGAAATTTTTTCATCTACAGGCAAACTTCTCTCTGAAGACACACTGGTGTTTCAAGTGCTACCAGCATTGTTTGATGGTATGGGCTCTGTGGGTTTATTTATAGGCTTTGCATTTTTTGCTCTAATGAGTATAGCCGCACTTACCTCCTCTATTTCAATGTTAGAGGCGCCGGTATCGTATACTGTGGAGCGCTTTGCAATGAGCCGCCTGCAGGCTACATGGCTAATTGGCGCGCTAATAAGCGCAGTGAGCATTACCATAGTATGTAACTTAGGAAGCTTATTTGGTTTAGTGATCACCCTAACAACTAAAGTTGCTCAGCCTTTACTTGGCTTGATGTGTTGTATTTTTGTTGGCTGGATTTGGTACCGTGGCTCACTACTAAAAGCAATACAGCAAGGTAACCCTGAGGTTCATAACACACTATTTTGGAAAATATGGCCTGTATACACTAAGTTTGTGTGCCCTATAGCTATTGGTGCTGTGTTTTTACATTCGGTGTTAAGTTAAAACGTTATTTTTAACTAACCCGAGTTCAGGTTAAGTTCTAAATTAAGTAAAGCCCACGCGTTAAGTGGGCTTTTTAATAGCTTAAATTTACTCGTAATAAATTAGCTTAGAGTATTTAACACCATATCTTGATGAGGGATGCCATCTTCTAGGTATTGCTCCCCTACTTCTGTAAAGCCAAAAGAGCGATAAAATGCTAATAAATAGGTTTGTGCGCCTATATAAATATGACGCTGTGGCCACTGCTTTTTACAACATGCTATGGCCGCATTTACAAGCTCAGTTGCCCGCCCTTTACCTCGCTCACTTTTGCAAACCAGTACACGGCCTATTGCACTGTACTGCTCATTTTTTTCATAGCAGCGGGCATAAGCTAATAAACTATTATCTGCAATTGCATATAAATGCTGAGTACTAGGGTTAATGTCTACTTCATCAAGCTCAGGGTAAGGACACGTTTGCTCTACTACAAATACATCAACACGACCGCGCATTATCGTAAATAAAGTACGCGTATCAAGCGCATCAAAATGCGCACATTTAAACGACATATAAAATCCTAAAATAAAAAACCCAGCCTAAGCTGGGTTTAGTTAAACTACGCATCACTTAGGCAAACAAACGCTCTAATTGGTCGCACAACTGCGATAAATTCACATGGTCGTGCTCTATGGTTAAATCAACATAACCATCGCCTCTAAATGCTCTATCCAGCTCAATTAAAACATGCGTTTTGTGTGCTTCTGGTACAAACGATAATTCAATCTCTTGAATACCAAATAAGCTGCGGCTATTAGGCTTGTATTCTAACTCTTGATAACACCCCGATACCGACTGAAAAGTAGGCGCACGTAAATGGCCTTTTTCAACATCAGCTTTTAATAAACTAAACCCTAATTTATCCATTGCTTGCATACAGGTTTTAACTGCTTCGTTAGGGTAAATATGCAAGTGGTCTTTATCTGTTGGGTCTAGTGCTAAATCAATATCAAGGCCTGTTTCAATCCATACATGTGATTGGTTGTAACCGGCATTAATTTCAGTAATTGGCGTTTCTGGATGAAGGCGCGCTTCAAATGGAATACTTTTAACTTCACCTGGCTCAATGGTGCCTATGTCGGTTATACGCCACTGATCAATTACGTGATTAGTAAAGTACTCACCTTCTTCGCCATCAACTTTAACGCGAGTCATTAAAAACAAATCAAGGCCAGCAATTTCTTGAGCCACATCGCCTGCAGTTATAACGATATTAGCGTTAAAAAGTTGCCCTGGCTGAAGATGCTCAGTTTCTAAAATTGTATCTACTTTTGCAGCGCCAATACCTACCGACGCTAAAATCTTTTTAAACATATCTATCTCCTTAAGCTGAGCGGCTCAGTTTGTTGCTCAAGCTTAAACTCCTTCGTTAAAGCATCTTAACCATATTTAAAAGCCAATGTCAGTGAAAAAATGTTATTTACATGCTATTTACGATTAAATACGTGTTTAATGTGCATTTTTTATACGTAGCTGGGCAAGTAATTGATTAAACGCACTCATTTTTAGGGCTATTTTTATTTTCAATGGTATAAAATTTTCGCTACACTGCAATCCCAAATGAAGTGATATTAAGAATTATGGAACTAATCTATTTTGCCGCCGCGTTTGTTTGTGGCTTTGGTGTTTATCAATTAAAACTTCCTCCCCTTATTGGCTTTTTACTTGCCGGTTTTGCATTAAATTTATCTGGCTATAAAAGCACCGAACTACTCGATACCATTGCGGCACTGGGTGTAACACTTCTTTTATTTAGTATTGGCTTAAAACTTAAAGTAAACAACTTAATCAAGCCCCAAGTATGGGCGCCCGCTACCCTACACATTATTTTTAGCAGTGCATTATTTAGTGGCTTTATATTACTGCTAGGTATTTTTGCTGTGCCTATGTTTGTTGATTTAAGCTGGCAAAGTGCCTTATTAGTTGGGTTTGCGCTAAGCTTTTCAAGCACTGTATTTGCGGTAAAAGTACTTGAAGAGCGCGGTGAAATGGCAAGCCTACACGGAAAAATAGCCATTGGCATTTTAGTTATGCAGGATATTTTTGCGGTTATATTTTTAGCCATTAGCACCGGCAAAGTACCTAATATGTGGGCTCTTGCTTTAATTATTGCACTACCTTTAGTACGTCCACTTATGTATGCAGTGCTTAACCGCTCTAAACATGGTGAGCTATTGCCGTTATTTGGCTTTTTCTTTGCGTTGGTAGCCGGTTATAACGCTTTTGATTTTGCAGGTTTAAAGGGCGATTTAGGCGCGCTAATTATGGGGATGATGTTTGCGCCACATAAAAAGGCGGGAGAGCTTTCAAAATCTCTGCTTAATTTAAAAGATATTTTGCTGGTCGGTTTTTTCTTAAGTATTGGTTTAAACGCAGAGCTTACAGCTAATTCATTAATTGTAGCGTTAATCCTTATATTTGTGCTGCCAGTTAAAACCTTACTTTATTATGTGTTTACGAATACCTTTAAACTCAGAGCGCGCACCTCGTTACTCACTGCATTTAGCCTTGCTAATTTTAGTGAGTTTGGCCTTATTGTGTGTGCTGTGGCAGCC
>NZ_AUTO01000235.1:0-64085 GCF_000498055.1 Pseudoalteromonas sp. TB51 | reverse complement strand
GCGGTAATGGCTATTGCGGTGTCTATTACCTTTGTTATTGCATCGCCTCTTAATAAACGCTCAAACGAGTTATACGTAAAAATTGAGCGCTGGCTATTAAAATTCGAAAGCAAAACCCGCTTAGCTGAAGAGTTACCCGTTAATTTAAACGACACTAAAATCGTTATATTTGGTATGGGCCGCATAGGTACAGGTGCTTACGAAACAATAAATGCGACTCACCCTAATGTAGTGGCGGGCATTGATATAAAACCAGAGGTGGTAGAAAAACATATTAAACGCAATAGAAAGGTACTCCTTGCCGATGCCACCGACCCTGACTTTTGGCAGCGCGTTAACCACTCTCATGTTGAAATGGTCATGTTAGCTATGCCAAAGCATATGCAAAATATTTTTGCACTAGAGCAATTACAAGCCTCAGGCTATAACGGCCAAGTAACAGCTATCGCCAATTACCCTGATCAACAAAAAGAGCTTGAACAAATGGGCGTAAACTCGACCTATAACTTTTATTTAGAAGCAGGAAGTGGTTTTGCCGAGCACGTAAAGCAAGAGCTATTCGAAAAATAGCACTTTTATACTAAATAATAAAAACAACCAAATGAAAACGCCTTATTTTTAATAAGGCTTTTTTATTAGTTTTAGTTTAAAAACTCATTTTATTTACATTCCTTTACATTACTTCTCTCTATCTGTAAAAAAAACAGATAAACTACCGGTGTTGTTTAAATAAACGCCTTCGCACCTGTGTCACATAATTAGACTCCAGCTAATTAATGCAAGGTAAGCATTTATTTATCAACACAAATTTATTCAATCAGAGGGCCTACTCCCTCGTTCAATAGGCTGTTTCTTGCCCGTCACAGCCTATTTTATTTCTGTTTACTTGCCCGCTTACCCAGCCACTATTTAATGCGTTTATTATTAATAAGCAGTAGTATTACTATTATACGTTTTATCAATTACTGACTTATTATGGATACAGCCGAACTCAAGCTCGCCATTAATACAATTATGCCCTTTGGAAAATACGCAGGCAGACCCTTATTGCTTTTGCCAGAGCCCTACCTAGTGTGGTTTAAACAGCAAGGGTTTCCAGAAAGTAAACTCGGAGCGCAGCTTGCAATGATGTACGAGGTTAAATTAAACGGGCTTGAGCAAATGCTGATGCCCCTACTTAAAAAAAATGAAAAATAATTGAGAACTTTTTCCACGTAGCCGGGTCTACTATTTTGCTACTTGTTGATTTTGGTTTTTAACCACAAAAAGCGCCTTAGGCGCTTTTTTTATGCCTGGCGTTTTTAGGTGAATTGCTTTTATACCAATCCGCATAATAAAGTGATCTATTTTGAGGATGGAAAAACGAGTGGATAGCTAAGCAAAAAATTCGCTATTTAGTTGTTCTCGGCAAGTGCTCCTGCATTGCTCTACCTTCTGCATTTATGCACTCGTAAATGGGAGTTTTTTAACGTAGGTAGCGACACATTTGGCCCTACAAAATGGTTAAGTATTATTGAGGATAGGTATTAGGTAAGGTAACTATAAACTTTGCCCCACCAAGCTGTGAGTCTGTTATTGCATAGTGCCCTTTATGCCAAGATACAATTTTTGCCACTATGGCTAAGCCTAAACCAAAGCCCCCTGTGCTTTTATCACGGCTTTTATCTAAACGAGTAAAAGGTTTAAATACGCTTTCTCTGTCGCTTTTTAAAATACCTTCTCCGTCATCTTCCACAATAAAGTAAATTGCATCACCCTGCGCTTTGAGTGTGACATCAACACGACTAACAGCGTACTTTAACGCATTGCCCACTAGGTTTTGCATTACACGCGCAATAAAGTGCGCATCACACTTGTACACTAAAGCCTGTGGTAACACCGCATTAAACTCTATGCCGCTTGCAAAATTTAGCTTATTAATGACCGATTGTGTTAAGGCAGCCAAATCAACGTCGCTTCTAGCTAAGCTTGGTTGCTGCGAATCAAGCCGAGCATATTCAAGCATTTCACACACAAGCGCTTCAAGTTCGCTTATATCTGCCTGCATATTAGTTAGGTAATGTTGCCCTTTTTCCGATTGCAGTGTTTCTTCTAACATGGCTATACCAAATTTTAATCGTGCAAGGGGCGTTCTAAATTCATGAGATACAGAGGAGGTCAGTTCTTGTTGCGCACTAAGAAGATGCTCTATGCGCTGCTGCATTACTTTTAGAGTATCAGTAACGGGTAAAAAAAACGATTTAGAAGGACTGCTTAAGTTAAAGTCTTGCGAGCCATCTACCGCTTCGCACGCATGGCTTAATTTAGAAAAATCACGCCATAGTAAAAAGCTCCACAGCCCCACAGGTAACCCTACAATAGCCAGTAACATTAAATACGGAATAACAGAGCTTTCAGGTGCTTTTATAACGCCTACAGGACCAATTTGAAGTAGTTTGTTATCACCAAGCTCAACATACCACACTATGCGCTGCTTTTTATCATACAGATACAGGTAATGGTTTTTATCTAATGAGGCTTGCTGCTTAAGGGGTAAAATAAGATCTTTGCGGGCAATAACTTGGCTTTCAAAGCTGTGTTTTAGCTTATCTAGTCCATCATCGGTTTGCGATAATAACCAAAGTGCTTGGCCAAACTCATCATCTAACAGCACTTGCTGCTGCGTCTCTTCGTAAGGCCAAATTTGTTCTATAACACCACTAACAATAAATAAAGAAACAATGATATAAACATATAAACTTATAAATAGTTTGCCCATTATTCCTTATTTACCTTCATATATTATTTTTCCCAGGCGTCTGATACAAACAAGTAACCTTGCCCCCACACGGTTTTTATACGGTAAGGTTTATCGCTGTTATCACCTAGCTTTTTACGAATTCGTGACACGCGTACATCAACGGTACGGTCAAGCCCATCGTATTGACGACCAATCATATGTTGATGAACATGTTCACGGCTTAGTACTTCGCCTGCATTTGAGGCAAGTAGCCATAGTAGCTCAAACTCATGCGATGTAAGTACTATTTCGTTTTCGTTTAATTTAACAATTCGGCTGGTTTTATCAATGACTAAATCACCAAACTGAATCTCTTCTGCGGCCTTAACCACGGGTTGCCCGCGACGCAGTAATGCATTTACACGCGCCAGTAAAACACGCGGTTCTGCAGGTTTTACCACATAGTCATCTGCGCCAAGCTCTAAGCCAATCACCTGATCAAAGTCTTCACCTTTTGCAGTAAGCATTAAAATTGGCAACGAAAACTTATCACGTACTTGTCGACATACGCTAAAGCCATCTTTACCTGGCAACATAATATCTAAAATCATTAAATCAGCAGCGTTATTCTCAAGATAACTAAATACTTCATCACCACGGCTTAATACGTCTACTTCTAAGCCATTATGTTCAAGATAATCTTTTGTTAGTTGTTGTAAACCTAGGTCATCTTCAACAAGTAAAATTTTTGGCATGAGTTGCTCCTAAATTAAAAATAGCTCCATGGAGAGCGAAGCCTGCGCCTACTTTTTTTAGCATCAGCACTTTGCACTTCAACGTGTGTTTTAGCAATTAACACACCGGTATGAGGATTGATTAAGGAGTATATGGTCTCTACCTGAACACGCGCTTTATACTCAAACTCACCAACAGCCTGCTGTTGCCAGCATTTAATCAGTTTGTTTTGTTGGTACAGGCATGCATCGCTTGGCGATGGTTGCTGCCAATTAAACTTTAAATCAAGATCGCAAAACGCTTGCTGCTCAGACACAACACACACTTTGGGAGAGACCTTTAAAGACGCATTTTGCGCTACAACGGGAGGGCTAAACAGAAAAACTGTAAGCACAATCAACATTAAATACTTCATATTAAAAAGTATGATCGAATCCTATAAAAGCAGTCATTGAATAGTTACGTTCAAAAAGCGGACTGCCATCCATAGCTGAATAGTCGTAATATGCTACATGAAAACGAAGACTGTTAGCCTCACTCAATGGCCAACTGGCGTCGATTTTAGCATAAGGTTGCCAGCTACTACCAACGTCAATTTTACCTAATGAGGTTTCGTGTGCTTTTAAACCATAATAGTAGCTGTTTAATTCAGCTGATTTATAGTTAACCCCAAGCGTTGGCTTTAACTTTAAACGCCCTACTTCACTGTGGTACTGCCATTGTATAGCGCCTCGAGTACCGTTATAAACATTACTTATATCGTGTAATAACTGTATCGATAGCACATGATTTTGCTGCACATAATGATAGCTGCCCCCAGCATCTAGGGCTAAATGGCGATTATCAATATTATCGATATTTATTTTTTTAGGCTGAGGATTATTTTGCGCTAATGCAGAAGCACCTGCGGTTGCTGGTAAAACAAAGAGGTTATTAGGATGCCAATCAATAAAAAAGCGTGACTCTGCGTTAAGTTCTGAAACGATATTAAAATGATGCTTTTGATTTTCTACAAGTGTGTAGCCAAGGCGACCATTATCGAAAAACCAGCGCTCGCCATAAAAAGCAATGCGTGGGATCACAGGGAGCGGGACGTTTTTTCCGCCATGCAGAGGGTTGGTAATAACACCCGCGCCGACACTTAGATTTACATGCCACTTTTTAACAGTAATATGTTGCTGCGCATACTCTTGTTCGTTATAGGCCTGCGAAGCTGTGCTAGGCACGCAAACAAGACACACCACAAAGCAAAAAATGTAAATAAAAGTATTGAGCCGCATTAACCTAATCTAAATGAGTAAAATAAGTAAGTGACCCATACTAGCAAGGTAAGCACAAATGTGCGCCACCTGGTTACAATCATTCACAATTTTTATACATGCGTATCACATTTAAATATCAGGGGCTATTTCAATACGGTTGCGACCATGTGTTTTAGCTATATATAAAGCACGATCGGCGCGCTCAATAAGTACCGAACCTTTCGTGAATGGACGTAAAATAGCGAGCCCAAAACTTGCAGAAATTGCACGTTTAGAATTTAAATCGTCTTTTTTACGGATAGTTAATGAGGCAATATCTAAACGAATTTTATCAGCAAACACCATAATCTCGTTAATGCTGTCAAAATACCCGGTAATACAAAACTCCTCACCACCATAGCGGTAAACATTCAGGCTATCGGAAATATTTTGCGAAACTTTTTTGGCTACTAATTTAAGTACTTCATCGCCTTTTTGATGACCAAAATCGTCGTTAAAACGCTTAAAGTGATCAATATCAAACATGATTAGTACCGCCAATACGCTCTCGTCAGCTTGCTCTGAATAGGTTTGACAAAACTGCTGAATATCATCATCAAACTTTCTTCTATTAAAAAAGCCTGTCAGGGGGTCTGTATCGGCTGCTTCTTGAGAAAGGTTAAGTGCTTCTTTTAAATCTTTAATTTCGTTATAGGCTACCGCAAGCTTAGTTTGAAATTCTCGCGCATAGTCTTGCATAGCCACCGACTCGTCAGTTAAGCGTTCAACACAACCGAGTATTTCGTTAAACGAATTTACATTAGCTAAACTTGCCAACTCATTTTGAGAATCTACCAACGACGTGGTAAAGCTTTTAGAGTGATCGAGGGTAACGCTTATATCATGCTGTACTTGCTCCATAGTGCCATGGAAGCGATCAGCCATTTCTTGAAAAAACACTAAGTCATCTTCGCTTAAATGCTTATCAAAAATTTCTTTTGCTTTATTTTGAGTACATGTTTGTTGCTCAGCAATGACGTGATCAAGCTCAGCATTTAATGCTGGCTTACTGCCTTGCACATAGCAATACCAAATGGCGTAATTGATAGGCGTTACCGGCATTCGGTATTTTACCATCAGAGGAATTGCTTTTTTTAAACATTGAGCAGAATGAGCGAGCGATACAGCATGATCCATAATTATTATAAACTCTCGTGCGTCATTATTTTTTATTATTAAGCTTTCATGTTAAGTAATAGTAAACTCATACGCAACTGTTAATCATACTATTTACTGAATTATATTAATCGTTAAAAGCTTAAATAACATTTGCGCCTAAAGTTTGTGCAATATTCCATAATGCACTGATTGCAGGGTCGTTAAGCTCTTTTTTTAGCACCGCCAAACCAATATCAAACCCTTCTGGCTGGTAATTTTCACTGGGCAGTACGTGTACCTTGTCTTGTAGCGGACTATTATCTAGCACTATTTTGGGAACCATGGCGACACCTAATCCTAGGCTCACCATAGACACCATAGCTTCGTGCCCTGCTACTTGTGCATAAATTTTTCCATGCACATCATTTTTCCGCCACCACTGCTCTAGCCGCTGCCTAGAAAAACCTTGCTCAGGTACAATAAACTCCAGTTCTGACCAATCAATATGTGGGGCGTTTTTCGCTATTTTTTCGCTGATCGGGCATTGAATTTTAGGGCCAATAAGAACCAGTGGAGAGTGGCCTATATTAACAAAAGCAATTTGGGCAGGCAGTTTACTTGGCCGTGCAGCAATAGCCATTGATTCATGGGCATCCAGCACTCGGTTTATTGCCAACGCCGGATCGCCGGTATTTAGCGTTATTTCTATATGCTGATGCTGCGCGCGGAGTTGTTCTAATATTTGATGCAAAAAACTATACGAGGCGGTGACTGAGCAATAAATACTCACATTACCGTAAATATGCTGGGTTGGGTCTTTCACATTCGCTTTAAAGCGCTGCCAATTAGCCAGTGTAGAGGTGGCGTAATCAATAAACGACTCCCCTTCTTTAGTTAATTTTACACTTCGGTTATCGCGTATAAATAAAGCAACGCCGACCTCATCTTCAAGCTGCTTAATATTACGACTTAAAGTAGGTGCACTTATATGGCACAGCTCGCTCGCACGGGCAAAATGGAGCGTTTTAGCTAACGCTAAAAAGTAATTTAAATGCTTATGATCCATTACATGCCTCTACGTTTCATTTTTTGAAATACTTTAGTGCAAATATATCATTTTACGCAAGCAAAGTTTTTTTTTATGGTGTGTTTAAGCAAAGCAAATACGCTTTGCATCTAACAAACACGAATTATAGGACACTAACATGGCGAATTATTTTAATACCTTACCTTTACGCGAGCAGTTAGCTCAATTAGCGCAATGTGAATTTATGGACCCAAGTGAATTTACCGATGGTGTTGATGCACTTAAAGGTAAAAAGCTGGTTATTGTTGGCTGTGGCGCACAAGGTCTTAACCAAGGTTTAAACTTACGTGACTCAGGCCTAGATGTATCGTACACGTTACGTCAATCAGCAATTGATGAGCGTCGTCAGTCATACTTAAATGCATCTGAAAACGGTTTTACTGTAGGCACCTACGAAGAGCTAATTCCGAGCGCTGACGTAGTATTAAACCTAACACCAGATAAGCAACATACGGCCGTTGTAACTGCCATTATGCCTTTAATGAAACAAGGCTCTACACTTGCTTACTCGCACGGTTTTAATATTGTTGAAGAAGGCATGCAAATTCGTGAAGACATTACGGTAATCATGGTTGCTCCTAAGTGTCCTGGCTCTGAAGTTCGCGAAGAATACAAACGCGGCTTTGGTGTACCTACTCTTATTGCTGTTCACCCAGAAAACGACCCACAAGGTCACGGCTTAGCACAAGCTAAAGCCTACGCTGCGGGTACCGGTGGTCATCGTGCCGGTGTACTTAAGTCATCGTTTATCGCTGAAGTTAAATCAGACTTAATGGGCGAGCAAACAATTCTTTGTGGCATGTTACAAACCGGTTCAATTTTATGTTTTGATAAAATGATTGAAAAAGGCATTGATGCGGGTTACGCATCAAAACTAATTCAATACGGCTGGGAAGTAATTACCGAAGCCCTTAAATACGGCGGCGTTACTAACATGCTTGACCGTTTATCAAACCCTGCAAAAGTAAAAGCGTTTGAACTAAGCGAAGAACTTAAAGTTATTATGCGCCCACTTTATAACAAGCACCAAGATGACATTATCGACGGTACTTTCTCACGCGTAATGATGGAAGATTGGGCAAACGACGATGCAAACTTACTAAAATGGCGTGCAGAAACTGCCGAAACTAACTTTGAAAAAACCCCTGCTGGTGATGTAGAAATCTCTGAGCAAGAGTTTTTCGATAACGGTATTTTAATGGTTGCTATGGTTAAAGCAGGCGTTGAGCTTGCATTTGAAACCATGACTGCAGCAGGCATTATTGACGAGTCGGCTTATTATGAGTCTTTACACGAAACACCGTTAATTGCCAACACAATAGCACGTAAAAAGTTATTCGAAATGAACCGTACTATTTCTGATACTGCAGAATACGGCTGTTACTTATACAACCATGCGTGTTTACCATTATTGGCCGATTTTATGAAAAACATCGACACCGATGTTATTGGTAAAGGCTTAAATGAGCAAAGTAACCAAGTAGATAACCAAACATTGATTCAAATTAACACTGCACTACGTGAGCACCCTGTTGAAATTGTTGGCGCTAGACTACGCGGCTACATGTCAGCTATGAAGAAAATTGTATAACTAGTTTCGCTTGTTAGAAACCAAGCCCACATGCATACGCTGTGGGCTTTTTCGTGCTAGTAATAATAAAAAGCGAGTATACCCTTTTAGATATATTGCAATAATTAGCGCTTAATTAATAATGTGCTAACATGGCTATCTACCTAGTTGTAAAGTTAAATAATATGACGATAAAAAACCTAACTATCACTCAAAAAATCACCATTTTAGGCAGTACCATTGCAATCTGTGTCGCTGCATTAATTGGTTTAACGTCTTTATATAGCTCTGAAGATATTATAGAACGACGTATGATTGAATCTGAGCTACCCAGCAAATTACACAGTATTAGTAATCAAATTGGTGGCGAAATAAACGAACTACTAGGTGCTGCACAGCAACTATCATCAAATGAATTTATCTTAGAGTGGGCGCGCTCAAATAACCAAGACGACACACTACTGCTTAAAGAATTAAACCGCGTAGCAAAGCAGTTTGATTTAGCAACGGCGTCGTGGGCTAACCGTGATACAGCACAATATTGGAACCAACACGGATTTTTACGCGTGCTTAAAAACGACGCGGCTGATGGGTGGTTTTTTGGCTTTACCAACTCAAATAATCCGTACTCAATCAGTATTTATCAAGAATCCCCGACTGATGTAAAAATGTTTGTAAATCATCAACAAACAAATGGGCTTGGATTAGCGGGGCTTGCAAAAAGCATCACCGACATGCAAAAGCTATTACAACAATTTAAAATTGAGCAAACTGGCTTTGTGTTTATTGCAGATAAAAGCGGCTTAATTCAGTTACATAAAGATGCAAATAAAGTGGCTAAAGTAAACATAGACACACTTTATGGCAGTAATGTTCATAGTACTTTGTATAACCCTTCTGGTTTTGCAATTACAGAATTATCACTTAATAACGAAGCCACATTTTTAGCAGCCATGCCAATAGCCAATACCGACTTATACGTATTAGCCCAAGTACCTAAAAGTGAGGTATTTGCGACTGTAGGTACATTGGAGTGGCAAATATTTACATTTACGCTAGTGATAGCCCTCGTTGCTAGCATGCTAAGTTACTTATTAGCACGTTCTTTAGCGTCACCGCTTTCGGATATGGCCGAGCTGTTCTCACGTTTAGGATCAGGCGATGCTAATTTAGCGTACCGTTTGCCAGAGTCTAATCAGCCAGAGCTAAACAATTTAAGCCATGGCTTTAACCAGTTTATTCATAAAATTGAAACTGCCATAAAGCAAGTCGCCAACGAAAGTACAGAAATACGCCAAAGTTCTAATCATGTATTTGAACAAGCAAAAAACAACTCGCAGTCTATTGATAATCAAAAAGAGCAAACCATTTCGGTAGCTGCAGCCATTAACGAAATGGGCGCAACTGTACAAGAAATAGCACAAAGTGCGGCTAATGCAGCCAAGTTAACGCAAAGCAGTCAAGAAAACACCAGCCAAAGCCATCAGCAAGTACTGCAAAGCCAAGCTACAATTTCAGCGCTTGCCACTGATATTGACGGCATTACCGAGCAAGTAACACTGCTTTCTAAAAAAACAATTGATATAGCGAGTATTGTTGACTCTATTCGCGGCATTTCAGAGCAAACTAATTTACTGGCCTTAAACGCAGCCATCGAATCGGCACGGGCTGGTGAGCATGGTAGAGGCTTTGCAGTGGTGGCCGATGAAGTACGCGCGCTTGCTAATCGTACCTCGCAATCAACCACCGAAATTCAGTCAATGATTGAAGAGCTAACCACTATTTCTGAAGATGTAGTAAACGATATTAGTCAATCTAAGCAAAAAGCCCAACAAAGCGTAGGCGCAATGCAAAGCTCTGTTGAATTGCTTGATGCGATAAGCGAAACAGCAAATCAAATAAACGATATGGCTACCTTAATTGCCACCGCAACTGAGCAGCAAAGTAACGTGGTTGCTGATGTAGGACGTAATATTGAGCAAATAAGTGAAATTAGTGACCGTGCTATGAATGAGCAAATAAACACCGAGCAAGCAATTCGCGATTTAGCAAATAGCGCTCAAGCGCTTGATGCACTCGTCGCCACCTTTGAAAAACACCACTAAACACGTTTTGTAACACTTTAATAAACCACCTCCAACATATTGCATCTACACTTATAGATGTAATATGTTGGAGGTGGTTTATGAACATATCTTGTTTTAACACATTATTACTAAGTAGTTGCTTATATTTAAGCGCATGTAACACCCCGGTGCGTGAACCACCACCGCTAGCCCTTGCAAACCATCCAACATTTAACCGTATTAACGTTGAAACCGAGCAAGACATATTTAAGCTCGACAAAACAATCACTTCCCAACTTGATACCCACCTAACCAGTAAGCGCAGCGCGCATTACTTAGCGAACAGTATTTTAAGTTTTTTATTAAAAAACGGCGATAACTCGTTAACCTATCAAAGTGGCGCCACATTGAGTGCATCGCAAACCTACGCTAATTTAAATGCTAATTGCCTGTCGTTATCGATATTAGCGTATAGCTTAGCCGATTATTTAGGTATAAAAGCGCGCTTTCAAAAAGTCCATATTCCTGAATATTGGGCAATGAATAAAGGGGTTAATTTACTGACAGGGCATATTAATTTATCAATTGACAATGCGCTTATGCAAACAATACCAGCCACAATGGTTTATCAACGTGATAAACAGTTAACCATAGACTTCGACCCGAATATAAGAAAACAACGCTTTAAAACCAGCCCAATAAGCAAAGAGTTTGTTACGGCTATGTTTTATAACAATAAAGGCGCTCAAGCTTTAGTAAATAAAAATTATAATTTAGCTTATAGCTACTTTAGTGCCGCCGTTGAAGCCGCCCCATTATACAGTGGTGGCTGGGGAAATTTAGGTATTGTATTTAGGCAGCTTAATTATTTAAAAGAAGCTGAACAGGCATATAACTATGCTTTATTGCTTGATAAAAATAACCATACTGCCATAGGTAATCTCGCTGTGCTGTACACCTTAAGTAACCGCACTAAACAAGGTCAGCAAATGCTAAAACAGCTCAATAAAAAGCGCCAAGCTAACCCGTATTACCATATATCATTGGGTAATAGTGAACTGGCACTTAAAAATTACTCTCAAGCGATTAAGCATTTTAAGAGCGCTTATAAAATTGACGCTAAGTTACACGAAAGCCACTTTGGCCTCGCGCGAGCATATTATTTTACCGGCAATATAAAGCAGGCAACACATTATATGCGTTTAGCGGGTATAAACGCCGAGTTTAACTATGACAAAGCCCGCTATCGTAATAAATTAAAAGCATTAAAAAATGCCACAGCTTCACTTAGTCATTAGCTGTTGTACGTAGTGCTCTTTTTGGGCCCTACTTAATTTTTTAATTTGCCACTCTAACTTACTTGCTTCGCTTTTTGAGCCCACCTTTTGTTGATGAATTAAAACTAAAGGGCCTTTGCCTTTTAAATTTTTTGCGCCTTTACCCGCTTGATGCGTGGCTAAGCGCTTATCAACATTTGTTGTTATACCTGTATACCAGTGGCCTAAACGCGTTTGCACTATATACAAATACCACGTTGAGGGTACTTTGTGTGCTTTGCTTATATTTATACTTAAACTTTTTTGTGTGTTTGTGGTCAAAACGTTGCCCTAACCCTCGTAACTAAAAACAATTTCTTAAAAGGGTTTTACCTTCAGTGACTAATCGGTATCATGCAGATTATAAAAAATAAGGATCACAACTAACAATGCAGTCGTTAAAAACTTTTTCTCTTTGGCTTATCGTTGCTCTCACATTCAGCTCTTTAGCAGGTTGTTCTAGCTGGGTATATAGAATCAATATCCCACAGGGTAACTTTTTAGAGCAATCAGATGTAGATAAGCTTCGTGTAAACATGACACGAGAGCAAGTTATTTATGTATTAGGTCGTCCAATAGCAGAAGATGCGTTTGATAATAGTACCTGGCGTTATGTGTACAGCTTTAACAAAGGCCGCGATAATGAGCAGCATAAAGAGTTGCTGGTTAAATTTGAAAATGATCAACTAGTTGCTGTTTCGGGTGATTATGATCAACCAGAAAACTTTGATACTCCGCTAGAGCAGTAAACGCTTTAGTTATTAAAAAAAGGTGAGCATAGCTCACCTTTTTTATTTACTACATTAATGACCTTTATAAAGGACGCCCACCGGTAACTTTATTTGCTCGGCCTTCCTCTTTTGCTTTTTCAGCACGCTTTCTTCGAGCATCTTTAGGGTCTGCAATTAGTGGACGATAAATTTCTATTCTATCGCCATCTTTTAATTCGTAATGCGCTTTCACTGTTCTATTCCATACACCTAAAGTAAGCGCTGTTGGGTCTATTTCAGGGCACTTTTCAATGATCCCAGATTGAATAACAGCTTGTTCGGCTGTGGTTCCTTGCGCTACTTCCACCGTTAATGTGGTTGCTTTAGTCGGTAATGCAAAAACTATCTCAACGCTAATCATTATCTTGCTCCGTATACTTCTTTTGCACGTTGCGTGAATGCACTAACCATATTTTTAGCTACATCATTAAATATTTTACCAAACGCCAATTCGATAAGCTTACTAGAGAATTCAAATTCAAGCTTAAGCTCAACTTTACAGGCTTTTTTATCTAACGCTTGAAAATGCCAACGCCCTTTAAGAGTTTTAAATGGGCCATCAACCAGCCTTAATTGCACGGTTTGCTCGTCAATAAAGGTGTTTTCAGTGGTAAACCACTTTTTTATACCCGCCTTGGATATTTCTAAACTCGCGGTCATGTTATTATTGTGCTGCGAAACGATTTTAGAGTCTGAGCAATTAGGTAAAAACTGCGGATAAGCTTCTACATCATTAACTAGGTCAAACATCTCTTTAGTGCTGTACATAACCAGCGCACTTTTTTCTATTTGTGGCATACTCACTCCCAACTGTGTGGGCGAATTTTAGCAAGCTTTGCGCGTTTCCCCAAATTTTCATGGTCTTAAGTTCACCAGATTATTTTAAAGGCACATATAAAAAATCGATGTAAAACATCTCTTAATACGTATATTATAGGGCACTATGGCTAAGAACAAATCATCAAAATCGAACAGTAATACCATCGCGCTTAACAAAAAAGCGCGTCATGAGTATTTTTTACACGACAAGTTTGAAGCAGGTGTTGAACTACAAGGCTGGGAAGTAAAAAGTATCCGAGCTGGTAAGGTAAACATCTCAGAAACTTATATTCATCTTAAAAATGGCGAAGCTTTTTTATTAGGCAGTCAAATTCAGCCTTTAAATAGCGCCTCGACTCATGTTATTTGCGATCCAATGCGATACCGTAAACTGTTATTAAGCCGCAAAGAGCTTGATAGATTAGTCGGTGCCACTGAACGAGATGGCTACTCACTTGTTGCCACTGCCATGTATTGGAAAAAATGTTGGGTGAAACTTGAATTTCACTTAGCAAAAGGTAAAAAAATGCATGACAAACGTGAAGACGGCAAAAATAAAGATTGGTCGCGTGAGAAAGAACGCCTCATGAAACATAAAGTATAAACACAACGCCTAATTTATTTAGGCGTTTTTTTCAATTTCTCACCGGTTAAATTTAAAACAACCAGATCAAATTACCCTCAGCTTTATTTAATTCATCCCTGTGCGTGATATAAATAAATTATTACACTTTATTTATTTTTTTAATTTCTTTAGATGCCTGTCCATTTTAGTGCGCAAATTTTATGGTACAAAGCGAGTAATTTAGCCTTGTCTATCCCTTTTCGTTGTTTCTATTATTGAATATTTTTCCCTCAATACTCTACAAAAACTCATACTAAAATCGCAAAGGGTGTAGATTGACAACACTTAAGTTACATGATATTAATGTCAGCGCTTGTTAAGCAACTAAATTTATAACATATCAACAAGGACTTAAGGATGAAGCAATCAATTGCATTTACACCTAGCATAATTGCAGGTGCTACAATCGCACTTTCAGCAGGGTTTACAACAACAGCTTATGCTGCTGAAGAAGCAAAAAAAGTAGAACGCATTGAAGTAACAGGTTCGCGCATAAAACGCACCGATATCGAAGGGCCTTCGCCAGTACAATCTATTGGCAGAGCAGATATCGAAAACATGGGTTACGATAACCTTCAACAACTCCTCGAAAGAATGCCTGTGGCAGGNNNNCAGGCAGCGGTACTTTCTCAACACGCGGCAACAACCAAGATTCAACTGCAAATGGATCTGCCGCGGTCAGCCTACGTGGTTTAGGTGCTGATGCTACATTGGTACTAATCAACGGCCGCCGTGTGGCTATTAGTGCCTTTGCCGAAGGTATAACAAACTCATTTGTCGATATTAATAGTATTCCGGTATCGGCGATTGAACGCATTGATATTTTAAAAGATGGCGCATCAGCAATTTATGGCTCTGATGCAGTAGCGGGCGTAGTCAACGTTATTTTGAAAAAAGACATAGATGGCGTTGAACTAAACTTAGGCTACGGTGGTACCGATGGCCCTAATTACGAAGAAACAACAGCAAGTTTAGTATGGGGTACAACTAGCGAAAAAAGCAGCGCCTCAATTATTATTGATTACTTTAAAAACACCTCGCTTTCGTCAGATGAAATGGGCAGCTTAGGCACCGCTAATCAATCGCCTTATGGCGGNCGGCGAAGACTTTCGCTCTTCTCGTGGCTTTCCAGGCTACTTTTATGTTGATGGTGTAAAAACAATTGACCCAGATTGTCCTGCAGAAAACGCCACATCAAGCGGTAGTTGTTTATTTGATTACGGCCCATTTGGCTACATCGCCCCTGAGTCTGAGCGCGTAGGTGCTATTTCTCAATTTGAATACAATTTTGATAATGGTATTACCGGCTTTTTAGAAATGGCAGTGCAGCATAATACCTCAGTTGCAGCCGGTGCCCCTACTCCACTAGATGAAGATGCAGGTTTAACAGTACCCGCTAGCCACCCTAACAACCCGTTTGGTGAAGATATTCAAATTGGCCGTTACCGTACGGTTGATGCAGGCGCTCGCCAATGGGATATTGAATCAGACACACTTCGCTTTGTAGCTGGCCTAAGAGGCGAAATTAAGGAATGGAGCTGGGAAGCTGCAGTTCAAAAAGGCCGTAGTAAATCACTTCAAACAGGCGATCGCTCGCAAGGTTGGGTTCGCACCGACTTTTTACAACAAGAAATTGATGCCGGTAACTACAACCCATTTGGTGGCACCTATAACAGCCCAGAAGTCATTGACAGAATTACCACAAGCTTAGTTCGCCGCGGTGAGTCTCATATGACCTCATTCGACGCTAACATCTCTGGTGAAGCATTTAGCTTTGGTGATGATGTGGTTATGATGGCCGCGGGTATTGAATACCGTGAAGAAGATGTAACCGATACACCGGATGACCAATTTCAGCGCGGTTTAATTTTTGGTACTGAGTCTGTGTCTGCTGCAGCAGAGCGCGACCAATACGCAGCCTATGTGGAATTTTCAATCCCACTTGCTGAAAACCTAGAGCTACAACTCGCTGGCCGTTACGATGATTACAGCGACTTTGGTAATACAACAAACCCTAAAGTCGCTTTACGCTGGGCACCTACCGACGAAATAACCATTCGTGGTTCGTGGGCACAAGGGTTTAGAGCGCCATCGCTTGCACAAGTAGGTTTAGGTCCATCACAAGAAAGTCAGTTTTTTGTAGATACTTATCGCTGTGAAGCAACTGGCCTTGATTGTGACGCGCTAGATTACAACATTGAATTTGCTGGTAACCCTGATTTAGAAGCCGAAGAGTCAGAATCATGGAACGTTGGCTTTATTTGGGCACCTTCTGCTGAGTTTGGTTTAAGCGTAGATGTGTGGAGTATTACCCAAGATAATAAAATTGATGAACAAGAATTTGGCCCAATTTATAACTCTGAGTGTAATAACCAAGATAGCACGGTGTGTGTACGCTTAGCACCTAGTGGTGGTAATAGCTTAGGCACCATTCAAAAAATATACAGCACCTTTGAAAACGTCTCTTCGCAAGAAGTGTCAGGTGTTGATTTATCAGCAAATTACAACCATTCGCTGGATGATTTAGGCTTACTTAAATTTAACTTAGAATGGGCGTACCAAAACAAGTTTGAAAAAGACGGCCGCGATTACACGGGTGAATACAATTACCCAGAGCACCGCTGGATTTTCTCTACTAACTGGGAAATTGGCCAATTTAATACCAACGTAAATATTAGCTACGTAGGCGAGTTTGAAGATACCCCAGATATAGACTTTGACGGTAATTTAGACTTTGATAGCAATACATCGCGTATGGTTGACTCGCAAGCATTGGTAGATTTACAAACATCTTACCGTGTTAGTGATGCAACTAAAGTGTCGCTTGGTGTAAATAACGTATTCGACGAAGAGCCACCATTTGCCATTGGTGATGGCGATGCCGACCTTTACGGGTATGCATCGGGTGTACACAACCCTCGTGGTCGTTACTTCTACACTAAAGTAACCTTCTCGTTTTAATTTAATATAGCCCATTATTAAATGGGCTATGCTAAAAACAAAAAAACCGCCATATGGCGGNCGGTTTTTTTTATTAAAACGTAGGGGCTAAATTATAGCTCGCCTTCGTTTTCAGATAGGAACTTAGCAACACCTTCAGGGCTTGCGTCCATACCTTTTTTACCTTCTTCCCAACCAGCAGGACATACTTCGCCGTTTTCGCTGTGAAATGCTAGCGCGTCAACCATGCGGATCATTTCGTCGATGTTACGACCAAGTGGTAAGTCGTTCACTACTTGGTGACGTACGTTACCTTCTTCATCGATTAGGAAAGATCCACGAAATGCAACGCCCGCTTCAGGGTGCTCAACATCGTATGCTTTACAAATTTCGTGCTTAACATCTGCAACTAGTGCGTATTGAACTTTACCAATACCGCCGTCTGCTACAGCAGTATTACGCCATGCGTTGTGTGAGAATTGTGAATCGATAGAAACACCAATTACTTCTACGCCACGCTTTTGGAATTCTTCGTAACGCTTATCAAATGCGATAAGTTCTGAAGGACATACAAACGTGAAATCTAGTGGGTAAAAGAAGATTACTGCTTTTTTACCTTTAATTGTTTCATGAAGGTTATAGCTATCTACAATTTCACCATTACCTAGTACAGCTGCAGCGGTAAAGTCTGGTGCCTGGCGGCCTACTAATACACCCATTTTATTCTCCAAATATTTTGAGTTTGTTGTCGATTGCATACGCAATGCTGATACTTATATGGGCGCTAAAAATTAAAAAACAATAGCGCCAACACATAATTACGTGGCATTTTAAATTTAATAAGGAAAAAAGAACAATCGTATTTAGCGATGTGCACAATCGAAAATACCGAACAGATATTAAAACTTTATTACGCCTATAAAAAACCTGCATTTGCAGGTTTTAAAAATGGGCTAATCCATGATATCGGAAGGCATATCGCCTTTAATATTTTGCCAGATTTCACCGGTTTGATGGCCAAACTTACGCATCATTGAAATCGCGCCATCATGCTCACGGTTTTCAGCCAATACTGTTAGGTCTTTATAAAATTGACGTGCTAACTGGCGAGTGCCTGCGTCTGAGAAATAATGACAACCAATTTTAAAGTAAAACCCTCTAAAACCGTTAAGTATAAGTACGTAAATGCGGTTATTACCAGCGACAGCTAATTCGTGGTGTACTTTGTAATCGTAATCTGCAAAAGCTTGCGCAGTGTCTTCAAGTTCATCGCTTTTTGATAAAATCTCAATAACACGCTCAGGGTTAAGCTTTATCGCTGCACGGGTATAAATAGCACTAATATTAGTACGTGCAGATAATAACTGATCGGTCAGCTCTGGCATTTTGTCTTCATCTAAGCGCGCCAGCGTTTCGAGTATGTTTAAACCCGATGTTTCCCAAAAGTTATTCACTCTGGTTGGCTTGCCGTGCTGAATAGTTAGCCAGCCATCGCGTGCTAAACGTTGCAGTACTTCACGTAAGGTTGTTCTGGTTACACCAATTAACTCAGAAAGCTCACGCTCTGCAGGTAGAATTGAACCTGGAGGGAAATCGCCGTTCCAGATAGATTCAACTATATACTCTTCAGCAAATCCTGCTGGGCTTTTAGCTTTAAAAATTCTCATTCAATTCCCACTCGAATTAATCACAACTCATCGTTTTATACGAATAACTGACAGATTGTACCAGATGAAATATAACTAACAAGTAAACTCGTTGATATAAGTGCCAACCAACCGCTGAAAATTTCGCAATAGTAAATAATAAAATTCAACATGCTTAAATTAGGTCTAATTTGCTAAATAAATTAACCCTATTCATAGTAGGTACATTAATGCTATTGCTGTTTTTGCTTCACCATTACATTACTACAATAATTCCCGTGTGCGGCAACAAGCACATTCAAAATATTGCATACAGCAGAGCCTGTTCACTGTGACGTTTAAACAAGCCTTTTTAGCGAACCAATCTTATATTACATCTTCACTTAGCAAATTAAGCTTAACCTTTCCCTAAATAGGATTGGCCATAACCGCTTATTAATTTCATCTTAAAAAAAGCCACTTCGGTAGCTTTTTTACCCTTTTTGTTGCTCGTTACTTTATCCTAGTACATAATTCAACGTCTTATTTCAATGCGGATTTTTTATGAACTGGCTAGCACAACTCCCTACTCAACGAACTCCATGGCTACTATTTACAGGCATTGTATTTTTATTAGAAGTCACCGCACTGTTTTTTCAATACCAGATGGGCCTTGCTCCATGCATTATGTGTATTTACCAGCGAACTGCGGTATTAGGCTTATTAGGGGCAGGCATTATTGGCGCAACTAAACCACAAAGTAAATTAGTACGCGCTATCGCTTATTTAGTGTGGGGTGTATCAAGTGTGTGGGGTTACTTTATTGCACGTGAGCACATTGAAATGCAAACAACCACCGATCCCTTTGCATTTAGCTGTGAGTTTGAGCCAAACTTTCCTTCATTTATGCCATTGCATGAATGGATCCCAAGCTTTTTTCAAGCCACAGGGGATTGCGGTAATATCGATTGGCAATTTGCGGGATTAAGTATGCCAGCATGGATGGAAATACTATTTGCGTTAATTACTATCACGCTTTTTGTAATTGTTACCACTCGCTTACTTACTAAAAAGACTATTTAATATGTTTACGTTTTTTACCAGTCAGCTGCCTGAACTAAAGCACCTTAAAGTGAGGCAGCGACAAGCCGTTGTTGCTATTGCGCTAAGTATGCTACCTGCTACCGATAGAGTGTTATTAAGAATAGTAAAGCTGATATTGCTCAGCCCATTGTTTTTATTATTTACTGTTTTTAAAGGGTGGGAACTCATTCCCTTTTTAATTTTAGGTGGCCTGTGTTACCCGCTTTTAACAACCCCGATTGAAATAAACTTTGCTAAAAAATATTTAGCCAAAGCACTTGAGCAGTATTCACAGGGCGCTTAGCGCCCTGCCTATTATAAAGACACTTTTCCTTCTAGTTTAGCTACAAGCTTTTTACCTATTCCTTTTACGTTAGCTAAATCGCTCAGCTGGGCAAATTCGCCATTTTCAACCCTGTAATCAACAATAGCCTGCGCTTTTTTCTTACCAATTCCAGGCAACTTGGCCAGCATTTCTGAGTCGGCACTATTAATATTAATAACTGGCGCTTGCGGCATTTCAACCATAGGCTTATCTTCAACAGGGTTAGCGTGGGTAAACGCGCTAAAGCTTAAAAAGCTAATAATAAGTAGCGTTAATAGATTTTTCATTTGTTATTCCTTATTTTTGTTTATACCAAAGCGTTATAGTTAAACGGCTAATTTGGCTTTAAACATGTGCTTAATTTTTATTTGAGGAAATAATGTTAAATAAGGAGCAACGCGCATCACTTATATTATTTCCAGTGCATAATCACCTAAATCCGAAAACCTAAAATGCAGCTGGTACAACAAGTGATTGCTTAACTAAAGTAAAGTTACGCTTTTTTGTCAAATTGATGACAAGCTAAAAATGTACCGAATGCTTGCAATTTTACACACAAACATTTACTGTATATAAAAACAGTGACCTACGGGTCAGTAACCACATTACCACGCAATCAAGCAGGAGAGATCATGGCTGTTGTTGTTAAATATGTTGTAGAACGAAACGGAGTTGAGCGAATGACGTTTACTACTAAAAAAGAAGCGGATGCCTATGACAAAATGCTCGATATAGCAGAATCGCTTGAAGTAATGCTGGAAAAAGTAGATGTGCCACTGAGCGAGCAACAGGTTGAATCGCTTGCGCTTGAAATTGCAAAGAGTAAAGATGACTTTATGGCGGTGTTAAAAGGCGCAAAAGAGCCCACAACAAAAAGTACAGCTAAAGCTAAAAAAGCCGACAACGTAACATCAATAAAAGATAACGACGAGCAACAAGCTAGCTAATTTGCGACTATTTTAAATAAAGGGCTGCTACTAAATAGCAGCCCTTTTTTATTAATTTTTGAACAGTTACAAATTTTCTCTGGCTTTTTAGACTGAAATTGATACATTAATCCGGTTAATAGCGAGTGTTTATGTGCCATGTCAGTATTTATTAAGTCTTTTTACCAAAAATTTTTCCCAGCCCGTCAGTTGCTTATTCGTCAAAATGGCGAAGTTAAGCATGTTGTTTTGGCGCCTTGGTTTCAGCTTTTTACAGTACTGCTTATTTTAGGCACTATTACTTGGGTCGGTATTTCTAGTTTTCGTGTTTATAGCCAAACAAATAAAATTACCGACATAGAACAAAGCCAAATTGACAAACAACAAGCGTGGCAAAAACAGGTCCAAGAACAAAAAGCACTGCACGCTAAGCAATTAGAACAACTTGCTGTACTAGAGCAAAAGCAAGCACTTTTGCAAGGTATGATTGAATCCCTCCCCGCATCTATTAGTAAAGAGACAATAAAACTAGAAGAACAACTTGAGTCGCCTGTTAATCAAGACAAAGGCGAGTTTCATGAACCACTTGTAGATGAAGAGCCGAAAGACAAACATGCCAGCCTTCTAACGCCAATCACTTTTGCCGCACGTTACGAGCGCTTAAATAAATACTACGAGCATAATTTTGCGCTTATTGATGCGCAAATTAATAAACGCCATGATGCAATTTTAGCGATGTTAAAAGGCGCAGGCTTAGAATCAGCCCTTGAACAACATTTAGCACTGGGCGCACAAACCAGTGCGCAAGGTGGCCCGTTAGATGTATTTGACGAAACTAAAATACCAGGGCAGTTTTTAGCCATTGTTGATAAGCTATTATTACTTAACAACCTTGAAAACTTTTTAACAGAGCTGCCTAACTCACTGCCCTTGCCTGCGGCTAAATACTATATTTCGAGCAACTTTGGGTTACGTAAAGATCCGATGAACAACCGCCGCGCTTTTCACAAAGGTGTTGATTTAGCCGGCTGGCATAAAACCGAAATTTTTGCCCCTGCTGATGCACGTGTATTGCGCGCTGGTAAAAATGGCGGCTATGGTAACTTTATCGAGCTAGAGCACAAAAATGGCTTGGTCACCCGTTTTGGCCACTTAAATAAAATTAAAGTGAAAAAAGGCCAAACAATTGCTAAAAATGAGGTAATTGGATTAATGGGCAGTACTGGCAGAAGTACCAGCACCCACTTACACTATGAAGTGTTACTCGATGGCAAACATGTCAATCCTCTAAAAATAACAAAGGCGCTTTCTCGTGTTCGGTAAAAAAAAGCAACCAAGTAGTCAAACTACGTTAAAAAGAGTAAATCATACCCCTTCTATTATTTCTGAAGATGTGCGCTTAACTGGCACACTTACCAGCCAAGGCGAAGTGCAGCTAGATGGCCGAATTGATGGCGATATAAAGGCAGAGCACCTGGTAATTGGCTCTACCGGCATTGTTGAAGGTGTGGTTGAAGCTAAAAGTGTCATTGTAAAAGGCAAAATTATTGGCTCACTAAACGCAAGTGAAGTGAATATTCAAAGCAGCGCTCACGTACATGGCGATGTTTTTCACGATACACTAAGTATTGATGCTGGAGCCATTATTGAAGGCAGCTTAAAACAGCGCTTTGAAAAAGAAGAACCGGAACTTATTAGCGAAGATTTAAAGCCGGCTAAAGAAGTAAAAACTTTGCTTGATGATGCTGATAGCGACTTGTCATTTGTTAATAAGCAAGCCGCTGATAAAGCCAAATCTAATTAAGCGCTCATTACTTTTTTTCGGTTATGTACATCGTAATATCTGCAGTGAACACCAGTTCATTGCGGGTATTGTAAAGCTTAACTGGCACCACTAAATCTTCTTTATCTACCCATTGGCGAGGCAAGTCGATTTCTGCAATAGCAGTTACATCGGTATCAACCTTTGCTAAATAGTGTACCGTCATTCCTTTTGGGATCCAGCGATGCGTTTTATAAGGCACGGTGGCATCTACCATTACACCAGCGCACAGCTCAGCTAAGTTACATTGTGCAATAGCATGAATAGTCCCAATATGGTTATGCACACTACGGCGGTTTTTTACGACAGCGCTACAGTGCCCTTCTCTTAAATCGAGCACGTAAGGTTTCATTGAGCCAAAATACGGGGCTTTTATGCATACCGCTTTGCTAAACAGCCAATTGCCAAAAGGTAAGCGTTTAAATTTAAGCCAGGTTTTTAAAAGGGCTGATTTATTACTCATTGTTATTTCCCATTTTGTGTTTATAAATTCAAATTAACACATCAGACCAGTTAAAAAAAGCGCAATTCACTGTGCTGTTAATCCTAATGTCATGAAATATTTATCACAATAAAGCGTGGCTCACTCATAAGCCCTTTCTTTTTTATATGCGGGCACCTAAAATAGCCAGCAAAAGGAGACCTAATGCAAACACAGCCCGCTAAACCTAACTTAATTTTATTACTCATCTTAGCGTTACTCGTAATATTTTGCCCTATGGCAATTGATATTTATCTTCCCGCTTTTCCAACTATTGCCATGCAATTTAACGTAACCGAACAACAGGTTCAGCAAACAGTGGCTATTTTTATGCTTACTGTGGGTTTAGGGCAATTAATTGCAGGGCCGCTTGCTGATAAGTTTGGCCGAAAGCCGGTAGCGGTTGTAGGTGTTAGCTTGTATGCAGGCTCTGCCTTGCTTGCCTACATGGCGCCCTCTTTTGCTGTATTAATGTTTGCACGCGCTCTGCAAGGGTTAGGCGCATGTGCTACGTTTGTTGTTGCTTTTGCTATTGTACGTGATAAATACGGCAGCGAACGTAGCGGGCAAATGATTACCTATTTAAATGGAATAGTGTGTTTTATTCCTGCGCTTGCGCCTATTTTAGGTGCTTGGCTTACCGTGCAATTTGGCTGGCGCATGAACTTTATGTTTTTAACCTTATTTGCGTTAGCGGGCCTAGTCATTACGCTCACCTTATTTAGAGAAACCCGCCCTGCTGATAGTCACTACCAAGGGCATATATTGGACTTACGCCGCTTTGTGCCAATATTAAAAACACCGATATTTTTATTTAATAGCTTACTGTGTATGGTCGCCATGTCGGCAATTCTTGTGTATGTCACCTTGGCACCTGGGTGGATAATTACGCACTTAGGGGGCACTGTTGCCGACTTTACTTTTTGGTTTACGCTCAATGCCGTATTAAGTATTGTAGCCAGCTTTATTACGCCCATTTATATTAAACGTAATAGCCAAAAAGCCCTGCGCGTTGGGGTTACAGTATTGGTGTCATCTGGCATATTAATGATTGCACTTAGCCATATAGAATCGGCCATTGCGCTTATGCTACCTATTTTAATTGCAGCACTTGGCTTTGCCCTGAGCTTAGGCTCTGCGGCCGGTATGGCGTTATCGCGCTTTCCAAAACAAGCCGGTACAGCCTCTGCTTTAATTGGTGCTATGCAAATGAGTGGCGCTAGTGTGCTTGTGTTTTTAACGCAATATTTAGGCCTTAGCACACCTTGGCTAATTGCTTTTCATTTATTGTTACTGGCACCACTTTGGCTAATTTTAATGAGTAAAAAAGCCCATACATTGCACCCGGTTAATACATGATCAACCCTGATTTTTTAGCATCATTTTTACTGGCGAGCTTTTTAATGGCGGTGGCCCCTGGGCCATCAAACGCATTTTTAATGGCGCAAACATTTGCCAATGGCAGAGCGGCAGGTATGCAAAGCGCATTTGGCTTTGCTTTAGGTGGAGTAATACACACATTTTTTGCTGTTATTGGATTAAGCGCGGTATTAAAAGCCTCGCCCACCGCTTATAGCGCAGTACAGTACTTAGGCGCGGCGTATTTGTGCTATTTAGGGTTTGTGATGATTAGAAGCACTTTTTCGCAGCCAAAGACCGTGGATTGCGCTAGTGATGATAAGCCTCATGTAAGCACCAGTAAAAAGCCAAACGTCATGTTTCAGGCCATGATGACCGAGGTATTAAACCCTAAAGTAGCGTTATTTTTTATTGCTTTTATCCCGCAGTTTGTAGACCCAAGCTTATCATCGGCAACGTTTCAATTAGCATTTTTTGGCCTGCTCTACCCTATTTTTGCTTTCCCAATTGACTGTACGTATATTTACTTTGGCGACAAAATAGCGCAATTTTTCAAAAAATACCCACATAGCCAACTTTGGATAGACCGAGTGACCGGCATGGTATTTATTGCACTGGCCATTAATTTATTATACTAATTACACTAAATTGGTATTACTTAACCAAAGCCTTGGTTACTCAACAAAATAAGATGCAGCATGGAACAAAAAAAACAATCGCTACCCGCTAATAAAAATATTGCCTTAGTTGCGCATGATGGTAAAAAAGCCGCGCTGAAATTATGGTGCGAAAAACACAAAGAAGCCTTAAGCAGACACACCTTATACGGTACTGGCACCACAGGCCATTTAATCGAAAAAACCACCGGGCTAGAGGTTATTCAGCTATTAAGTGGTCCTATGGGGGGCGATCAACAGCTAGGAGCTAAAATTGCCGAGCACGAAATTCATGTACTGGTGTTTTTTTGGGATCCGTTGGCATCGCAACCACACGACCCTGATGTTAAAGCACTACTGCGTTTAGCTGCTGTTTGGAATATTCCCGTGGCCTGTAATGAAGTCAGCGCCGACATGTTATTAAGCTCGCCCTTAATGGACACTGAGCTTGAACGTACTTTGCCAGATTACGAAAAATACCTCGCAACCCGACAAATCAGTCTTTAAATCCTTTAAGCTACTTATAAAGCATGCTGGCCCATTTTGTTAGGCCAGCCGTTACACTTCCAAAGTGATCGCCATTTAGCATTTTAATATCACCTAAATGCTCACTTAACGCGGCTTTAATAAGTGGTGACTGCGCACTCCCCCCTGTTAAATAAATAACGTCTGGGGTGGTTCCTGCATCGGTAATTGCTTGTTTTGCTAACGTTACTATTTGGCTAATGCTACTTTCTACTGCAACCGCTAAATCGCTAACCGATAGGTTTTTACTAAGGTCATTATCTAAAAAGCGAAGATCGCAATCAAAAGCATCTGCCGATGAAAGCGCTATTTTAGCCGCCTCACCTTGCTGTACTAACTGATGGCCCTGTTTATTTTGCTGTAGATGAATTAAGCGTTTGAAAAGCGCAGGTGCACTGACATCGCGTAATTGGGCAGTGAGTTCTCGATAGTGGCTTTCACTATAAAACTGACTTTGTAAATTTACATCATTAATTTTACAGGCTTGCCAAAAAGGTTGGTTTGGTAAAGGTAGGCCCGATTTAAAGGTACTGCCTAAACCAAGCAATGGCATTAAACCATGAAAACTAAGCGCTATATCTAAGTCATTCCCGCCAACTCGCTTACCGCTGTGGGCTAAAAAGTCATTATCGCGCTCACTGTTACCTCTAAAACTTGGCCCCATTTGTACAAACGAGCAATCGCTGGTACCACCACCAATATCAATAACCAGCACTTTTTGGTCTTCCACTAAACTACTTTCGTAATCAATCCCTGCTGCAAGCGGTTCGTATAAAAACTCCACATCTTTAAAGCCCGCACGCTTAGCTGCGCGCTCTAAAATACCTACAGCTTGCTGATTTGACTGCTCACCGCCAACGGCCTGAAAGTTAACTGGACGACCAATAACCGTTTGCGTAAGTGGGGTTTTAAGTGAAAGCTCTGCGCGTTGCTTTATTTTTAAAATCATTGCGGTAGCAATATCTTCAAAAAAATTGATTTGCCCTTGCTTTAAGCCTGTGGCACCAAAAAACGATTTAGGTGATTTTACAAAGTAGCCTTCTTCAGGAAACTGCACATATTCACTAATGGCTTCACGGCCAATAAAAAGCGTTTCATCTGTAGGTTGTAAATCAAGATCTGACTTAATACGCGGGAGTGTATTTAATAAAGCTTGGCGCTTCGTTAAAAAGTCATGCTCGTGGGCTGTGCCTTTTACATGCTTTGCCACAAAGTCGACAACTAATGCGCTGTGGTGTGTATAAAGAGTAGAAGGTAAATAATGTTTTCCTTGCTCAAGTGGCACTAACTGTACTTCCTCTTGCTCCATAACACCCATAGCACAATTAGAACTACCGTAATCAAAACCTACAAACATACTTCACCATACATTAGAAAAAGGCCGCGCAATTTAGCATACTTTGCCAAAATTATAAACGCTAATGACCCTCCCTCACCCTTAAAAAGCTCGCAAAACGTGGTAAGCCATGCTTTGTTAACCCGTGGTACCGATACGTTACCGTGCTGCCTATAGCCGGAGGTGTTTGGCGCTGTTTATTACTAAAGCCCGTGCCTATTTTAAATATTTGCCCATGAGGTGTTTTTACTTTTAATGCACCTAACATACCGGTGTATTTTCCTTTACCCGGTAAATGTGCAATCACAACCGCTTCAGCATCAAGATAGGGCTTTAACTTTAATAATGTATTACTGCGCCCGCTTTTATGTTTAGCATTGGCTAAATGCAGCATCACCCCTTCAGCCCCTTGCTTAGTTAAATCTTCAAAGTACGCTGTTAATTGGGCTGTGCTAGTAAAGCGGTGTTGCTTAACTGCAGTTATATGCTGCTTATTGATTTGTTTTACCAAGGCTTGGTAGTTTTTATAACGCGCACTAAAAGGAAGGGTTGAGTCTGGCATATCAAATATTTGATAGCGTATAGCGTGCCAATCTGAATTACTGGGGCGTTTAGTTCTTACAATCCCACTGACCAAAGAAAATTGAGTGCGCGCTATCCACAGCTCCCCATCTAACCAAACATTTGGTAATGGCGCCGTAAACCAATTCGGAGCGTTAATCGCATTTCCTTTACGGGTAATAAATTTATCGCCCGTCCATATTGCTCTTACACCATCAAATTTTTCACTGACGAGGTATTCACTAATATTGCCATGTTTAGATTCATCATACACTTTTGCCAATAACACCTGAGGCTGCGCCGCAAAAACAAGCGATGAGCCAATAAAGATGACAATGAAAAGTAAGTACTTTAGCTGAGCCATTACTGCATCCCTGCAAATAAAATAAGGCTATAACTATAGTTGAGATTCGACCCACTGCCAAAACTCACCTAGGTCAGCCATTTTGTACGTCGCCTTACTAAAGTCATGGTCAATTGTATGATGATTTGCAATCGCAACGACTCTAACCTGTGCATTAGTTGCAGCACAAACGCCCGTAAAGGTGTCTTCAACAGCAATTGCATGCTCTGGGGCTACATGTATGTGTTCAAGCGCTAAAAGATAAGGATCGCCTGCTGGCTTTGGATTTGTTACATCGTCTTTTGTCACTACAGTATCAAATAACTCATAAAAACCTAGCCCTTTTAAAATAGGCATAGCTTCGCTACGAGCACTGCCGGTAACTAACGCCATTTTTAGCCCACTGTTTTTAACAGCGTGTAAGGTTTGCTTAGTAAAAGGCATAACAGGCGGTAAATTAGTTTTTACGTATTCACCAAATAATCGATATTTTTCATCTGCTAAAAACTGTGCACTGACGGCTAAATTATGCTCATTTTTAATATCAATTGCTGCTTCTAACGTTGGGCGCCCTGAAAAGCGCTGACAAAACTCCACTTCGTTATAACTTACATTGTAGGGTGCAAGCAGCTGGCTCCAGCACTCAAAGTGCATGCTTTCAGAGTCAACTAGCGTGCCATCCATATCAAACAATACTGCGTTTAAGCTCATCCTCATTCCTTAAATTTTGACGTTAAAAAAGGCGCCTAGGCGCCTTTATAATATTATGCTGTTAAGCCAGCAGGTGGCTCAGCAAATGCTTCCTCACCGGTTTCAACATCAACCAGCTCGTAGCCTCGGGCTTTGCGCACAACCTTAAGTACTGGTTTTTCTAGCGCCGTTTTTAAACGATCGGCATCAGCTGCTAACTCATCTAGCGTTGTACCAAAAGGTGCTGCGCCTGTTTCTGACCAATTAGTTACTTTGCCATTTAAGTTATATTCTACTTCGTGTATTTGGTATTGCGCTGCTTCATCTTTCGTTGCTTCACAAAAAATTACACGGTAGTTCCAAAATCCAGCCATTTTTCTATCTCATCAAAGTTAATTAACGCTACTTTACCAGCTTTATAAAAACATAAAAGCCTGCACGAGGCAGGCTTTTAAAAATTAATAAAATTTAAGGTTATCTTTAGAAGAAGTTAACTTTAAATTCAGCACCAATGTAGCGCTCTTCATTAACAATACCCGTATTGTTATTGAAGTCTACCGCACCAATTGCTTGTTGCTCATCAAATAAGTTACGAACAAATGCAGATACTTGGTACTCGTAGTCACCTTCAGCCCACTCGTAGCCTGCACGTAAACCTACTTCTGTTAATGCTTTACCTTCAAATTCTACTGAATCGTATAGGAACATGTTAATTTCGCTACGGTAAGAAATATCACCTAATGCGAAGAAATTACCATCTTCAAGTTCTTTCGTATAACGAAGGGTAAAGTTAGAGATCCACTCTGGCGCATGCGGTAAGCTGTTGCCATCTAGCACGGCTAAACCAGCATCGTTGATAGGGTCATTAACTGTACATTGAAAACAAGTAGCTACAGCTAACTCATCATCTTTAATTTCAGTTTTGTTGTAGCTTAAGTTAAATGTTGCATTAAACTCATCGCTTAATACCCACTCTGTATCTAGCTCAAAACCGTAGCCTGTTGTTTTATCAGCGTTAACTAAGCGGTTAAAGTTAGCACCACCACCTACAGCAGTAAGCTGTTGGTCGTCCATTGTGTAGTAAAATACCGTTGCATTTACACGGCCTTGGCCATCAAGAACGTCTGATTTAATACCGGTTTCGAACGAAGTAACGGTTTCTGATTCAGCCGTTGTTACGTCATCACCAAATAAAATACGACCTTGTAAGCTAGGCGCGCGGAACGTGTTTGCTACACGGCTGTACCAGTTTACATCGTCATTAACTTTGTAGTTTGCAGATAAATCCCAGCTTACGTGGCTGTCACTTACACTGCGTTCTACGTATAAAGCACCACCGCCAATTGGGCTAATAGTACGGTCTGCAACAAAATCTTTTTCGTCATCAGAGTAACGAAGACCCGCAGTTACTTTTAATTTATCTGAGAAAATGTAATCTACTGAGCCGAAAATAGCCCATGCAGTTGTATCTTGTTGTTGCTGAACATAACCGTTTAAAGCGCCAGCAGGTGAAGAGAACGTATCGTAACTAAAGTTTTCGATTGTAAGCTCTTCATCAAAGTAAAAAAGACCAACTTGGTAGTTTAAGTCACCACTGAAGTTACTAGCAAGGCGAAGCTCTTGCGTTAACTGATCTTGCTCTGGAATGCCATCCGCACTTTCTGAAGAAAACGGAATTAAACCTGGGCCCATGTAATCAGGAATGTATTCAGCACCGTAACCACCATCAATGTCGGCACGTGAGTATATTTCTGCACTTTCCCAACCTGAAATAGAGGTTAGCGTGTATTCATCGCTAATATCCCACTCAAGCTTTAAGCTTGCGCCTTCAGATTCAACTTGCTGGGTATTGCGTACAGCGGCATCTTGATAAACAACATCATGCTCGTAGTTGTCTACTAAATCGTTTGAGCCTGATTCAATAACGTTTGCACGAAACGCAATTGGTGAGCCGTCTAAGTCACGCGTGTGGTAGTTTAGAAGAGCCGTAAAGTCATCGCCTTCGTATAAAAACTGAATACGCGCTGCTTTTTCTGTGTAGCCGCCTTGCTCGTCTTTCGCTTCAAAGCCAGGCGCTTGGTTGTCGATGTAATCATCTTTATCTTGCCATAGCAAAGAAACACGTGCAGATAAACGGTCAGTTAATGCACCACCTACAGCGCCCTCAGTATCTACAGCGCCACGGCTACCGTAAGAAACAGCACCGTAACCTTCAAATTCTTGGCTTGGTTTAACAGTATCAAATTTAACTAGGCCAGCCGGCGTATTACGGCCAAACAAAGTACCTTGTGGACCACGTAGTACTTCTACACGCTCAACATCAAATACTGGAAAGCCTTTTAAAATGGCATTTTCTTGAACCACTTCATCAACAACTAATGAAACAGGTTGTGAAGCATTAAGATCGAAATCGGTATTACCCAAACCACGAACATAAAAACGAGGGAAAGAACGTCCAAACGATGATTCGATTGAAAGACTTGGGATTTTCGCACTCATAAAGCGAATATCCATACCAGCAGAACTATAAGCATCAAGGTTATCACCTTGTAATGCAGATACAGCAACAGGCACTTCTTGTGCATTTTCTACACGTTTACGAGCAGTAACTTGAATAACTTCTAATTGGTTATTTTTTTTTGCAGTTTCTTCTTCAGCAGCAAGAGTAGAAACAGAGGTACCAGCTGCAGATAATAAAGCAGCATTAATTATGGTCGCTATTGCAGTTTTTTTGATTGCTTTCATGTCGGGTATAAACCTTTTGTATGCACTCTTGTTCAACGGTTTTTTGTGTTGCGCAATGTATTCATTGCGGGCTCGTACAATTTTTCGCGTCTAGCTTTATGGCGCGCGGACCTCATCACCGAGAGTACAAAAACGGAGTAATGAGGCTGAACGAACGATGAAGATTATACCATCGTATTACAAATTTACTGCATAAATATGTACAAAAAAGTAAACTTTTTTGCAACATTTAACCTCATTTTATAGCTTTTTTACCCGCTTTTAGATGCAAAAGACTAATAATGCGGACATATGTCCTTTCTTTCAAAAGCCGCTTTAAAGTAGCAAACTGCGTATTTTTACAAATAAACCCAAACTAGAAACGCGCAGTTAAAACCCGTTAATGCTTGCTAAATTTTTAAAGGCTAAATTCATTGAGTACGCTTTAACGCAATTTCTCCATCAATGTGAATATCGCGCTGTGGAAACGCAATCACCACATCATGTTTTTCAAAAACAGCATAGATACTAAAACGGATATCACTACGTACTTTTCTGAGCATGGTTTCTGACTCTGCACAAACCCAAAAAATTGCATTAAATACCAGTGAGCTATCAGCAAAGTCGTCAAATAAAACAGAGGCTTTTGGATTTGTTAGTATCGCATCATGATCATCAAGCACTTGTTGAATTAACGTTTTAACTAACAATACATCGCTGCCATAAGCAACACCTACGCTAACCGAGGAGCGGGCATTACCGTCTATTAAGGTCCAGTTAGTCACTGTGTTTTCTAATAGTTGCGAATTAGGGATTAACATATGCACACCATCGTTACGGCGAATGCGGGTAGAGCGCGTATTAATAGTTTCTACTACGCCCTTTGCATTACCTACTTCTAAAAAGTCCCCAATACGAATTGGCCGCTCCCACATTAAAATCCAGCCACTAATAAAGTTATTAATAATGTTTTGCGCACCAAATCCAACCCCAATGGCTATGGCCCCTGATACAAATGCAAAGGCCGTAAGCGGAATACTTAAAACCTCTAACGAGGTGAAAATTAATATTGCGATACTCAAAATAAAATAAATACGCGTAAATAGATGAACCGCGTCTTGGCTGATTTTTTTGGCCAGCAGTGTTTTTTTAATAAGTTTGCCAATGCGCGTTACTACAAACCACATAGCAAATAAAATTAAAGGAACTTGTATAACCTTAGCCACAGTGATGTGTACGTCGTTATAGGTAAAAATAACCAAGCTGAGATAATGTTGAATGTGTTCGAGCGTCATGTATTTTCCAAAGTATTATTTATTGTTTGTTATTTGTTCAGTAAAAATGAGTGTGGTTCAGTCTTCGCTAAGCTTAGCACGGCATAATAGTGTTAAAACGCTAAGTTAATAGGTTTAACGTTTTTGTTTAAACAATTTATTAACTCTTTATTGCACCGAGTGCTATATAAATAGTGTACAAGCACTGGAGATTACATATGTCACAACTTACTCTAAATCAAAGACTCGCTACTTTGCAGCCGCAGGTAGATTTAAATTTGTTTGAAAGCAGCCTAGATTACCGCAATAAAATTTTGTGCCTTCTTGCTGAGCAAGAACAAACACTTGCTACTATTAATAAAGAATTTGGCCAGCAATCTAATAGCTTTGGTTCTGAAAAACGCTTTGTTCTTGGCTATAACTAGCCTTTAAAAAACACACACAATACAATATTTAAGTAGCCTTACGTTTATTTTTAAGGCTACTTTTACCTCCAAATCGCATTTTTAGTAGCTAATTTGCGTTTAAATCCCGCTTAATACCGATAAACTTTATTGTATAAACGCCAAAATTTGATAAGTTAACTGGGTTTTCGACTCGAAAAGCCTATTTCGGCTCATCTTTTTATGGAGTTATTATGCGTAAAACACTGATCGCCACTACTATTGCTAGTGCCCTAATCCTATCTGCTTGTTCATCTAACGAAACTCAGAACACAGCTAAAGAGAGCGCAGCACAAGTGCAAGATATGAACGCAAACAATGTATTATTCAAACCAAGCCCATTACAATATATGGCACCAGAGTTTGATAAGTTTGGTACAAAAGACTACGAAGCAGGCTTTGATGCAGGTATTGCTCAGCACACTGCGCAAGTTCAAGCTATTGCAAACAACCCAGAACCAGCAACATTTGAAAACACACTTGTTGAGATGGAAAAGTCTGGTGAGTTGTTAAACCGCGTATCTGCTGCTTTTTACAACCTATCGGGTTTAATTTCAGATGACGAATACCAACGTATAAGCAAAAAAATGGCGCCGGAATTATCTGCTCACTCTGATGACATTTACCTAAATGGTGCGTTATTTAAGCGTGTACAAACTATTTACGACAATAAAGATGCGCTTAACGCTGAAGATCAACGCTTAGTTGATTTCTACTACAAGCAATTTGTAAAAGCCGGTGCTAAGTTAAGCGATGCTGAAAAAGCAAAAATGCGTGAAATAAACGCTCAGCTTGCAGAGCTATCTACTGCGTTCTCTCAAAACATTTTAAAATCGTTTAAAGAAGACGTTATTGTTGTTACAGACAAATCTAAACTTGCTGGCCTATCTGAAGGTGAAATTGCAGGCCTTGCAGCCGCAGCTAAAAAAGCAGGCAAAGACGGCTACATGATCACCTTGGTTAATACCACTCAGCAGCCTATCTTATCAAGCCTTGAAAACCGTGAACTACGCGAGCAAATTTTTAAAGCCTCTACAAACCGTGCTGCTAAAACTAACGGCCCTATCATTATTGAAGAAACGAACCTGCGTGCACAAAAAGCAGAGCTGTTAGGCTTTAAAGATTGGGCATCGTATGTAATGACTTCGCGTATGGCACAAACAACCGACAACGTGTACGGCATTTTAGATGACCTTGCACCAAAAGCTGTTGAAAAAGCCAAAGCAGAAGCGGCCGCTATCCAAAAAGTAATTAACGATTCTGGCGAAAGCTTTGAGCTTAAGCCATGGGACTGGGCGTTTTACGCAGAAAAAGTACGTGCTGAAAAGTACGACCTAGATCCTGCGCTAGTTAAGCCTTACTTTGAAATGAACTCTGTGATCCATGATGGGTTATTCTTCGCAATGAACAAGCTTTACGGTATCACCTTTAAAGAGCGTAAAGACTTACCTGTTTACCACGAAGATGTAACAGCGTACGAAGTATTTAACGCAGATGGCAGCGCTATTGGTTTATTTTACATGGACCCATACGCACGCGAAGGTAAGCGTGGCGGTGCATGGATGAGTGCATACGTAAGCCAAAGCGGCTTAAAAGGCACTAAACCGGTTATTTACAATGCACAAAACATTCCAAAACCAGCTGAAGGTGAGCCTACGCTAATGACCTTCGACGAAGTATCGACTATGTTCCATGAATTTGGTCATGCTGCGCACGGTTTATTCTCAAATGTTAAATACCCAAGCCTAGCGGGTACTGCTACAGCACGTGACTTTGTTGAATTTCCTTCACAGGCACATGAAGACTGGATGATTGAACCTACGGTACTTGCTAACTACGCTAAGCATTACAAAACAGGTGAGCCAATTCCACAAGCATTACTTGATAAAGTACTAGCATCGCAAAAATTCAACCAAGGCTTTGGTACTACTGAATACTTAGCAGCTGCTTTACTTGATATGGAATGGCACTCATTTGGTTCTGATAAAAAAATCAGTGATGTTCAAAAGTTTGAAAGCGATGCGCTAAAAGCACACGGTATTGATTACTACCCAGTGCCACCGCGTTATAAATCAAACTACTTTAGCCATACTTTTGCCGGTGGTTACTCAGCAGGTTACTACGCCTACCTATGGACTGAAGTATTTGCAGCCGATGCGTTTGCACATATGGAAAATAACGGTGGCCTAACCCGTGAAAACGGTGACAAGTTCCGTGAAGAAATCCTATCAAAAGGTAACAGCCGCGACTTAATGCAAAGCTACATTGAGTTTAGAGGCCAAAAACCAACAACAGACGCACTTCTTAAGCGCCGTGGTTTAGTTGATTAATAACCTCGTTTATTAATTTTAACCTTATAAAAGCCCGCTTGCGGGCTTTTATTGTTTATAACAGATAAACTAACCACACTATAAATTATAAAAAACGACAATTATGGGCTATTTATTTGCAGTTACCCTACTTTGGGCTTTTTCATTTAGTTTAATTGGTGTGTACTTAGCAGGCCAAGTTGATGCGTGGTTTAGCGTATTAATACGAGTTGCATTAGCCACGTTGGTTTTTTTACCCTTTTTAAAACCTAAACTTACCTCAAAACCACTCGCACTTAAGCTGATGCTGATAGGCGCTGTGCAACTAGGTGTTATGTACAGCTTTTACTACCACTCCTTTTTATTTTTAAGCGTACCCGAAGTGTTGCTCTTTACCGTTATGACGCCGCTTTATATAACGCTTTTAAACGATGCATTTAATAAGCATTTTAACCCTCGCTTTTTTGCGGTTGCGCTTATTGCCGTACTGGGCGCGGTAACTATTCGCTGGGAAAGCCTCAATAGTCATTTCATCATCGGTTTATTACTGGTTCAGGGTGCCAATATTAGTTTTGCCACCGGACAAGTAACTTATAAACGTTTAATGGCCACTAATCAGTTGGATGACAAAACCGTATTTGGTTGGTTTTTTATTGGCGCCTTAGTGGTGGCGAGTGCTTGCTACGCTTTATTTGGCAATACAAGCAAATTGCCGAGTACACCTACCCAGTGGGGTATTTTAATATATTTAGGTATTGTTGCCTCGGGCCTTGGTTACTTTTTATGGAACAAAGGAGCAACAAAAGTAAATGTGGGAGCATTAGCCGTTATGAACAACGTGCTTATTCCTGCCGGTATTATTGTTAACGTGCTTATATGGAATAAAAATGCCGACATTATGCGCTTAAGTATGGGGGGTGCAATCATGTTAGCAGCACTGGTAATTAATCAAATAGGGACAAATAAACAGAACGTCACATCCTTGTAGCTAATTTGTCATTGAATGCGATTAGGGTTGAATAAAATAACGTTAAGGAACAAACATGAAACATCTCACCCTAATAACAAGCTCAGTAATACTTGCACTACTGAGCGGCTGCGACGACGATGTCGAAATTGTAGAAAAAGACGTAGTCGTTACCAATACCACCGTTGAGGTTGTTGAAGTACCGACGCCTGTAATTGTTGAAGTTGCAAAAGGCGAGGCGCCTGATATTCAATTAGGTACTCGTCCCGACTACCTTATTAACGATATGGCACAGAGCGATTTAAAAACAAAATTAGAATCGTGTACGGATGGGCCATTTTACCGTACAGATTTTTCTATTGGTCATCGTGGTGCGCCAATGCAATACCCTGAGCATACCAAGGAGTCTTATATAGCTGCGGCGCGTATGGGCGCAGGTATTGTCGAGTGCGATGTAACCTTTACCAGCGACAAAGAGCTCGTGTGTCGCCACTCTCAGTGCGATTTGCACACCACCACCAATATATTAGCCATTCCTGAACTTGCCGCTAAATGCAGTGTGCCTTTTACTCCAGCTAACGCGGCCAGTGGCACGCCTGCCACCGCTAAATGCTGCACAAGTGATATCAGCCTGAGCGAATTTTTAACGCTTGAAGGTAAAATGGATGGCGCCAACACCCAAGCCACTACTGTTGGTGAATATATGCAGGGCACGCCCAGCTGGCGCACCGATTTATACGCCACAAGTGGAACATTAGTAACTCATAAACAAAGTATTGAGTTATTTAAAAGCTTGGGTGTAAAAATGACCCCAGAGCTAAAATCTCCGCAAGTGAGCATGCCTTTTGAGGGAATGACACAACAGCAATACGCGCAAAAAATGCTTGATGAGTACACGCAATTGGACGTACCAAGCAGTGATGTGTACCCGCAATCGTTTAATCTCGATGATGTGAAATATTGGATAAATAACAACCCCGACTTTGCAAATCAAAGCGTATATTTAGATGGCCGTGACAGCGAAGCGGGCTTTGATCCAAGTAACCCTGCAACATGGCAACCAAGTATGGAAGAGCTAGTAGCCGATGGCGTTAAAATATTAGCGCCCCCTATTTGGATGATGCTCACCATAGACAACGAAAGTAATATTGTCCCCTCACAATACGCCATTGACGCAAAAGCTGCAGGGCTTGAACTGATAGCATGGAGCCTTGAGCGCTCGGGGCCTCTTAACGAGGGCGGTGGCTACTACTATCAATCAATCGCCGATGTTATCGATAACGATGGCGACATGATGACGGTGGTTGATGTACTCGCGCAGGATGTTGGGGTTATGGGTATATTTTCGGATTGGCCCGCGACCGTAAGCTACTACGCAAGTTGTAATAAAATGCCTGCAAGCATTTAAAAAACCAGTATCAGTGGTCGTTTATTTTTTTGCGCTCAGTTACCATAACCTTATTAATTATTTAACTGAGCGCTTTTATGATAATCCAACACCATAATACCGACCTACCCACCCCAACAGGCTTAATGCGTACTACCGTTTACCGCCCACAAGCAGCTGGCCAATATCCAAGTATTATTTTTTACTCTGAAATTTTTCAGCAAACCGCACCTATTGCGCGCAGCGCTGCTATTTTAGCAAGCCATGGTTTTGTTGTGTTAGTGCCTGAGGTATTTCATGAGCTAAACCCGATTGGTACTGTACTTGCGTACGATGACGCGGGTAAAGATAAAGGCAATGCCGATAAATGGCAAAAGCCACTTGAGCACCACGACAGCGACACACAAGCACTCATCGACTTTGTACAAAGCCAAGATTACTGCACTGGCACAGTAGGCGCCATGGGTGTGTGCATTGGTGGGCATTTAGCTTACAGAGCCGCATTAAACCCACACATAAAAGCCGCATTTTGTTTATACGCCACCGATATTCATAGTGATACCTTAACGGCTAATGCAGGTAACAATTCGTTTGAACGCATGGCTGATATTCAAGGTGAAATACACTTTATTTGGGGTAAGCAAGACCCGCATGTACCGCAACAAGGCCGAAGTAAAATTTACCAGCAATGTGTAGCCACGGGTATTAACTATCACTGGCAAGAAGTAAACGCACAGCATGCGTTTATGCGTGATGAGGGCGAGCGTTACGATGCCGCGCTTGCAATTACTATGTACCAGCAAGCGGTTGCATTATTTAATCGTACTTTGTAATTAAGTGCGGTTTTACGTGCTTTTTAGCATGCCCAGTGCAGTATGTTGTTTAACAAAATATGCTTTTAAATAATCAATAAACAACCTGAGCTTTTTGGAGCCTGCCGCCCCAGGTGGAAACACGCCATAAAGCTCAATATCTTTTGTTTTATAATCATCTAGAATTATTTCTAACAGCCCTGCTTGCACTTTAGGCCACGCATCATACAACGGAATGCGCCCAAGCCCGTGTCCGGCCTCTACAAACGCGGTACGCGCCGCGGCATTATTGGTGCTAATACCGCCTTGAAGTATTACATCGTATTTTTTGCCCTCTTTGCTAAGGGTTAATGTTTTACTGCTAAGCTGGTACACCACCCATTTATGCAAGGCTAATTCAGCTGGCGTTTTAGGTTTGCCAAAGTGTTCAAAATACTCAGCTGAGCCACAAATACAGGTACTCATGGTTGTTAGTTTAGTGGCTTGTAAGTTTGAGTCACTTAAAGCGACCCCACGGATAGCAATATCAAAGCCGTTTTTTATTATATCAACCACATCATCGGTTAGTTGCAGGTCTATTTCAATTTTGGGGTATTGGCGTTTAAACGTATTAATTGCAGACACAATTAGTTGCATGCCTACATTAACAGGGCAGCTAATTTTTAATACTCCTTGTGGCTCACTTTTAATGTTTTCTATTTGCTGATTAGCTGCGTTTGCTTGCTCTGTGATCACTCTACAGCGCTCATAATACGCAATGCCCGCCTCAGTTAGCGCCATAGTGCGGGTTGAGCGATTTAGTAGCGTAACTTCTAATTGCGTTTCTAATTTTTTAAGGTGATAACTTACCACCGCACGCGTTAACCCCAACTGCTTTGCAGCCGCGGTTAAACTGCCCTGCTCGACAATTTGCGCAAATACCACCATGCTTTTAAGTTGCTCAAACGACACTTTCATCACAAACCCACCAATGATTATTCAACCCAATAATTGTATCAATAATTAAATCAATAAAGTTAAATTTATCATCGTTGTTTAAATCCTTTTAAGTGCATATAGTTATTACAGCACCTTGGTTAACACCAAGCTTTAATTTACTCACTAATCGAAGGAATATTGTTATGGCTAAAAAAATACTTATGGTACTTACCTCACATTCAGAGCTTGGCAACACAGGCGAAAAAACAGGTTTTTGGGTAGAAGAATTTGCAGCACCTTACTACGCATTTGTTGATGCTGGTGCAGAGGTAACACTTGCATCCCCTGCGGGTGGCCAACCGCCGATTGACCCAACCAGCACGCTTTCAGACTTTGAAACCGATGCAACAAAGCGCTATGACAACGACAGCGCAGCACAAACACTTATGGCAAACACCAAAAAGTTAAGTGAAGTAAACGCCAGCGACTTTGACGCAGTATTTTACCCAGGCGGCCACGGCCCACTATGGGATTTAGTAGATAACAGCGATTCAATCTCACTTATTGAAAAGTTTGTAAAAGAGCAAAAGCCAGTAGCGGCTGTTTGCCACGCAAGTGCCGCTTTTTTAAATGTTAAAGATGCACAGGGCAATGCGCTGGTAGCTGGTAAAAAAGTAACAGGCTTTACTAACTCAGAAGAAGCCGCCGTGCAATTAACAGACGTAGTGCCATTTTTAGTTGAAGATGAACTCATTAAAAAAGGCGGCGATTATCAAAAAACCGACGACTGGGGCGTATTAGCGCTCGAAGATGGTTTAGTGATTACAGGCCAAAACCCAGCAAGTTCAGAGCTTGCTGCGAAAAAACTATTAACTAAACTAGGTTAAAATAACCCCTGTGCGCGGCGTATAACGCCGCGCTTATTAAATCGCTTTTAATAGCGAAAACATACTCCTATACTGGTACAAAACAATCCTACTAAAGCGTTTATATGCCAACTACCCCATCATCATCTTCACTGATAACCAGTACGCGATTTGCAATATTTAGCGTAGTTTTTATATGCCTAATACTACAAGTGATCAATAGTTTACCTGGCATTACGCTTAATGGTTTAGGTATTTACCCTCGCAGCGTTCAAGGGTTAATCGGTATTTTATGCGCCCCATTTTTACATGGCAGCTGGTGGCACTTTGCTAGCAACATGTTGCCTTTTGCTGTACTAAGCTGGCTAATTTGCCAATACAGTGTAAAACGCTTTTATACCGTGTTTATATTTACTGCGTTAATTGGCGGGCTATTAGTGTGGGCCTTTGGTCGAAGTAGTTTTCATGTTGGATTAAGCGGCGTTATTTATGGTTTATGGGGATTTATACTGTGCTATGGCGTGGTTAGGCGCTCGTTTAAGTCTATTGTTATTGCCCTAGTAGTGGCAGTGCTTTACAGCGGATTTATTTGGGGCGTGCTACCACAACGCTTTCATGTCTCGTTCGAAAGTCACCTTTTTGGTGCGTTAAGTGGGTTCTTTTTAGGGTATAAACTTGCCAAAGCAGATAAATTAAAAGCACGATAATTTTTTCATTGCCTTTAATTAATTTTTTACGCCCCCAGCTTGTTATCTATGAGTATATAAATTAATTACATTTTTAAATTGAGGTTATTTATGAGTAATGAACACGAATACACGCCGCCTAAAGTTTGGACGTGGGACAGCGAAAGTGGTGGTAAATTTGCTAATATTAACCGCCCTATTGCCGGCGCCACTCATGACAAAACCTTAGACATTGGCAAGCATGCGTTTCAACTTTATTCATTAGCCACGCCTAATGGCCAAAAAGCGACCATTATGTTTGAAGAGTTATTAGAGCTTGGCCTAACCGATGCCGACTACGATGCCTATTTAATTAACATTGGCGAAGGCGACCAATTTGGCTCAGACTTTGTTGATATTAATCCAAACTCTAAAATTCCTGCGCTAATGGATCACTCTACCACGCCACCAACACGCATTTTTGAGTCGGGTTCAATTTTACAATACTTGGCAGAAAAATTTGATGTGCTAATCCCAAAAGATTTTAAAGCCAAGACCGAGTGCCGTAATTGGCTATTTTGGCAAATGGGTTCAGCGCCTTATTTAGGTGGCGGATTTGGTCATTTTTATAGCTACGCACCAACAAAAATGCAATACCCAATAGACCGTTTTACTATGGAAACTAAACGCCAGCTCGATGTATTAAATCGCCACTTAAGTGAAAACGAATACATGGCGGGTAGTGAATATTCTATTGCCGACATTGCCATTTGGCCTTGGTATGGCTCGTTGGTGCTTGGAAAATTATACGACGCCGCTGAGTTTTTAGATGTTGCCTCTTACACTCATGTAATGCGCTGGGCAGAGCAAATAGCAAAGCGCCCCGCTGTTAAACGTGGTCAACGTGTTAATCGCACCTGGGGCCCTGAAGAAGAGCAACTTAGCGAACGACATAACGCCAGCGACTTTTAATCTAACAGCCCATAACAAGACATTGTGTTATGGGCATTTTTTTATTTAAAATCTGCATTTTCCCTGTCATTAAACTATATTTATTATTGTCTTTTTATAAAATGTAACCTGCTTTACCCGCATTACTTTTCATAAGGCTTTAATGAGTGCAATATAAAAATTTAAATAGTGATGAACGCAGAGAAGCCGTAAAACTTTTATATTCTAATGCTTTATCTGGCATTGGTGTTTCGGCGTTAGTTAGCTTTGTACTTGTATTTGCATTTGACCTAACGGATGAGAGAACAAATCAAGAAAAAATAATTTGGCTTTTTTTTATGCTGGTTGTTTTAGCAGCAAGGCTAATGGATGTTATTTACTTTAACTACACCAAAGAAGTTAACCAGCCTTTTAATGCAAATAGCTTTTTAAAACGCTTTTCGGTGGGGTGTATAGCGACCGCGATTTCGTGGTCATGTTACGCACTGTGGTTTCATAAAAGCTCATCCACCGTTGAAATTACCACCACAATAGCTATTTTGTCGGCGTTTGCTGGAGGCTCAGCCAATTTGCTCTCGGGTAGTCGCTTTACCTCGGTGTGTTACAGCATTATTTTATTAATGCCTTACTCTATAGTACTAACCTTATCTGATGACTATTACCACTATGTATTAGGCTTTTTGGGCATTACTTTTTCGGCAATTATGGTCGCCTCTTCTTATAAGTCGGCCACATTTACCCAAACGGCCATAAAATTACGAAATCAAAACCGCGAATTACTTAACGAAATGGAAAGCAAAGTAGAAACACGCACAGAAGAAATTTACCGTTTATCAAATACTGACCCACTAACAAGTTTATTAAACCGCACCGCTTTTTTAAAAGTGGCAAATAAACAACTGGCAGATCATCCCGAGGAAAAACTCGCTTTACTATTTGTAGACCTAGATGGCTTTAAGCAAATTAATGACTCTATGGGTCATAAAGTTGGCGACCAAGTACTTAAAGAAATAGCCGAGCGACTCACTAACGTTTGCACCCGCCACTTATACAAATGCCGCTGGGGCGGAGATGAATTTTTAATTTTAACAACCTATGAGGATGAACAAGACTTATTTGATTTTGCCAAAAAGGTTATTAAAAGCATTCGTGCCGAGCATGAACGATATAAATACCAAAGCTGGGTATCTGCCACTATTGGCATAGCGTTATTTCCTGAGCATGAGGGCGATTTAAGCGCGTTAATTCGTTCAGCAGATTTAGCCATGTACCATCAAAAACGTATTGCCAAAGGCTGCGTAAATATTTACAACAACGACTTAAAGCGCCAACAAGAGCGCGAACAATTACTCAGTAAGCGCTTGGCAAGTGCAATAAAAGACAACGGCTTGCGGTTAGTGTTTCAGCCTATTGTGGATAGCCAAACAGCGAAGGTGACCTCGTTTGAGTCACTTTTACGCTGGCAATTAAATGACGAAGCGATATTTCCTGATGAATTTATTGCCATTGCCGAGCAATACAACCTCATAACCGAACTTGGCTTATGGGTGATTGAACAAGCGTGTGTGCAAGCTTGCACGTTTAAAAACGTACAACCCCCTATTGCTGTTAGCGTTAATGTATCTGTAATACAACTTCAAGACCCTGATTTTGTCACTAAGGTTGTAAATATCGTTGATCAATACGGCGTAAAGCCAGAAAACCTGCACCTTGAAATCACTGAATCTGTGTTTGCTGAGGATAAGCTCACCTTTTTAGCAGCAGTAAAAGAGCTGCAAAAACAAGGGTTTTGTATTTCTATTGACGACTTTGGTACTGGGTACTCATCCTTGTCGAGCATGTTAGATATTGGTGTAGACATAGTAAAAATAGATAAAAGTTTCATTCAAAATATGGATAAGCGAGGCTTAAGTATAATTCATGCGATTGTGCAAATGGCCTCAACACTAGATTTTATAGTAGTCGCTGAAGGTGTAGAAACTCTAGAGCAAGCCAACATGCTAAAAGAAATTGGTGTGTCTCACCTACAAGGCTATTACTTTTCTAAACCTATGGAACAACACTTTGTAGATTCGTACCTCAAAGAGCAAAACAAATTGTGTAGCTAGCAGTATGAAAAAACTCACTAAAGAGCAAGTCTATAAACGCCTTAACAACGATGAAGACGCACGCGCTTGTAAAGACATAAACGAAGATGACTGCAAAGAAGTGGCCGGTAATTTTATTCTTTTATTAACAAGTCAGCTTTTTAGTAAATTTGCCGATGCCCTCCTCAACCCTAAAATAACTCTGCCTTGGTTAATGCAAAGCTTAAACGTACCAAGCGCGTTTATAGCGTGGCTGGTGCCTATAAGAGAATCGGGCTCTTTATTACCACAATTAGCGATAGCCAATATTATCCGTAAACTCTCAGTAAGAAAGTGGGTATGGGTTTGCGGTGCATTTGCACAAGCGGTATGTATTGGCGCTATGGTTGGTGTTTCATTTGTGCTAGAAGGCGCTGAGGCTGGCTATGCAATTTTAGCTCTGCTGGTGCTCTTTAGCCTCGCCCGCGGGTTTAATTCTATTGCCGCTAAAGATGTATTAGGTAAAGTTATTCCTAAAAAGAAGCGGGGCAATATTAGTGGCCTGGCGGCAAGTATTGCCGGCTTTGCAACACTCACTTTTGGTTTAATGATGTGGTTTTTTTCGGGGCAAAAAGAGCAAAATACGGTATTAATTGCGCTGTGTTTAGGCGCTGTTTTGTGGGTTGTTGCTGCACTTTTTTATAGCCGCATAAACGAATACAAAGGGGCGACGCAAGGCGGTAAAAATGGCTTTTTAAATGCGCTAAGTAAATTAAAGCTGCTTTATCAAGATAAACAATTTGCACACTTTGTAATTACCCACGCCTTTTTACTTTGCTCAGCCCTAAGCGCGCCTTTTTATATTATTTTAGCAAGCTCTCAGCAGTTTGAATTTTCATTATTGGCAGTATTTTTAGCCGTGTCTGGCTTAGCAAGTTTAATTTCTGGGCCAATATGGGGAAGACTCAGCGATTTTTCTAGCCAAAAGGTGCTTGTGATCAGTGCGTTGCTTGTCACCATAAACGGCGTGAGCGTGTTTGTAATAGCTACATGGTATAGCCAGCTGTTTGAATATGCTTGGGTAATACCTGGTTTTTATTTTTTGCTTTGCATTGCTCATCAAGGCGTGCGGCTCGGGCGTAAAACCTATTTAGTAGATATGGCACAAGGCAATAAACGCACTGATTACGTGTCGGTTAGTAATACTGTAATAGGCATTTTGCTTTTAATGTTAGGCAGTATAGGGCTTTTAGAAGCATTTTTATCAACCGCACAGCTTATTTTGTTGTATAGCCTGCTCGGTTTGTTAGGGGCTATTAGCGCGATTTTTTTGCCTCAAGCGGAGTAATACCAATGCGCAATAATACGTGATCAATTAAGCGAATTGGTATATTAAAAAAGCCCAACAAAATAATTGCCGGGCTTTGGACTTAAGACCTAAGGATAAACAGTCAGCTTTACCTCAAGTTATAACACCTAAGCAGTTACATTTAGCAGTGAATCACCTTCACTTAAGCCAAATTTTTCTTGTACCGATGAAAGAATTGATTCTTTATCTTCATCAGATAGCTGGCTTGAATACTCAGTTAATAACTCATCTAAGTAGCTAACCACTTCGTCAGTATCAACAGATTCTAGCGAGTTTTGCGGCGGGCGCTGCCCTTCAGGGCGTCCTGCATCGCCAATACTTTTAGCGTCAAAATCAAGTTCGCTCATTAAATCAGCCAACTCTTTTGTAGGCGAGATCCCCTGCTCTTCAAAAGCGGCTTGAATACTTTGCGCATCTTCCGTGCTTAGGTTTTGTGCATCAAATTCTGCAAGTGTTTCTTTAACAAACTCAGTTTGCTCTGAAGTTAAAGCGCTTACTTGGCTAGATTGTTGAGTCATAAAACTCGCTGAGCTACCAATACTGTTGATCATATTTATCTCCTTTAACGTGCACGGCGTGGTGGCTTGTGTTCACTTAATTCTTGTTCGCTAATTTCGCCATTCCCATCGGCATCTATTTCGTCAAAAATAGTTTGCGCATCGCCTTGCGGTGGCGCACTTTCGCTAAATTCTGCAAGGCTAATCACACCGTCACCATCTGCATCTATGCTTGAAAAGTCAGGTTTAGGTGGTGGGTTATCACCGCCTCTGGCTGCAACATTGGCTGAAAAAGCCATTGATAATAATGCAGCAACGGCAAAAGTAGAAAAATGCTTCATCGTGGTCACCTTGGGTTAAATATTAATAAAGGGTATGAATATAAAGTACGCTTAAAAAATGCAAACATTGTGCAAACAATAAGGAAATAAAAATAAATCCGATTTTTATCATGTTATTTTTACCTTATTCGGTATTTCGGTTATTGTGATAACTAATTACTTAAAACCACTTTCAACACCTGTTTTGAGAGCTAACATACTAAGGACTTATTAACATACATGTTTAATCTTCCAATTTTTCTAGTTGTATCGCAGTGAAAATACCTAAACGCCTCCAGCCACTCGTTGATGATGGCCTAATTGATGAAGTGATAAGTCGCTTAATGAGCGGTAAAGAAGCGGATGTATTTGTGGTGCGCAGCGGTGGCGAAATTCGCTGTGCTAAAGTCTACAAAGATGCCGTTAAACGCAGCTTTAAAAAGGCAGCTCAGTATCAAGAAGGCCGAAAAGTAAGAGGCGGACGCCAAGCCCGCGCCATGGGTAAACGCTCAAGTTATGGGCGGCAACTAGAAGAAGAAATTTGGCAAAATGCAGAAGTAGACGCGCTTTCACGTTTATCACGCGCTGGCGTCAGAGTTCCTGATACTTATTACTGTATTGATGGCGTGTTGTTAATGGAGCTTGTATGTGATGAAGACGGAGATGTTGCTCCACAGTTAGGGCATGTGACCCTTACACAGCAAGACGCTATTGAGCAGTACAGTATGATGGTTCATTATATTAAATTAATGCTGTGCGCTGGTATTATCCACGGTGACTTATCAGAATTTAACGTACTTGTTGATAGTAAAGGGCCTGTAATTATTGACCTTCCACAAGCTGTAAACGCCGCAGCCAATAACAGTGCGCAAGCAATGTTTACGCGCGATGTAAACAACATACGTCGTTATTATGCGCAGTTTGCACCTAGCCTATTAAACACCCATTACGCTAAAGAAATGTGGGCACTGTTTGAAGAGGCCAGCTTAACGCCAAACACCGTGCTAAGCGGAGAATTTGAAGACAGTAACGAATCTGCAGACGTAGATGCGGTACTCGATGAAATACAAGCGGCCGAATACGAAGAGTTCGACCGTTTAGAGCGTATTAAAAACGCTGACGATGAGTAAAACTGCGCTCACGTTTAGCTATTGAGGGTGAACAAACCGATAGCCCACACCGTAAACCGACTGAATAACGCTGTCGGTTTGCGTTACTTCATCAAGCTTTTTACGTAACTTTTTTATGTGGCTGTCTATAGTTCGGTGGCTAACTATACGTTGGTCTGCGTACATGGTGTCCATTAAGCTATCGCGTGAATAGATTCTGTTAGGGTTAGAATACAAAGGCTTAAATAGCTGAAATTCAAAATTAGTTAGTTCTATACTGCTATTTTTATAATTTACACTGTAAGTACTTTCATCCAGTGTCATGGCATTATTTACCGGCTCTTTTGTGGTATTAACACGTCTTAAAATTGCTTTAACTCGCGCCACCAGCTCAGCATAACTAAACGGTTTGCAAATGTAGTCATCGGCGCCCAGTTCAAGTCCGAGTAACCGGTCAATCTCCTCCACCTTTGCCGAAACCATAATAATGGGCACATTAGAGAACTTTCTTATCGCTTTGCACAGCTCTATACCGCTTTGCCCTGGCAACATAATATCTAATAAAATAACACTTGGCTTATTACTTTCAAGCCAGCTAAGTACTTCATCACCATGATGAATAAGGTGCGTTTGATAATGATGACTTGTTAAAAAGTCGCTCATTAAATTGGCAAGTTTTATTTCATCTTCAACAATGAGTATTTGCTCACTCATACTTATCCTCTACTGAACTAATAAGGGTAATTTAATAACAATGCCAAGCCCGCCCATACTGGCTTTTTCGGCTGATATTTCGCCATTATGACCTTTAACTATATGCTGACAAATAGACAAACCTAAACCAGAGCCTCCCTCTTGGCGATTGCGAGAGCTGTCTACACGGTATAAATATTCAAACAAGTGCGATAAATGCGTTTGCTCAACGCCTACCCCGTTGTCCTCTATTATAAGCTCTAAATAGGCTTGGCCTTTAATATTTACGTTATTGGCACTTAAAGAAATAGTTGAGCACTGGGCGTAATGCACCGCATTCATTAAGATATTATCTAGCAATTGCAGTATACGTGTTTTATCTGCGTTTACTGTGGTGTTGTTAGCACTATTAAGAAGGTAAAAATTAATAGCGTGCTGCTCAAAAATAACGTGATACTTTTGCTCTATGGAGTTAAGTAAAAAGCCTACGTCGGTAGGTTGCATGGTGTAATGCATGCCGCCTAGCTCGGCGCTGTTTAACATGTGTAGGTCGTCAATCAAGCGCTTTAAATGCAGCGCTTCATCGTTAGCAGAACTAATATTTTTATTATTTGGTTCACGTATCCCAAGCAACATAGCTTCGAGCTCACCGAGTAAAATGCTCATTGGCGTTCTTAGTTCATGAGAAATATTAGCTAACCAGCGTTTACGTACTTGCTCATCTTTAGCGAGCGTAAAGGCCAAGGTATTAAAATCTTCACTAAGCTGGCCCAGCTCGTCTTTCCTATCTAATAAAAGTTTGGTGCTGTACTGCCCTTTGGTTAGCTTATGCATACCACTGGCAATTTGCTTTACAGGGCCAACTAAATGCCTTGCCAGTAAAAAAGACAACATTAAGGTAAGTAGCCCTGCGGTTAACGCAATAAGCCATAAATAGTTAGTTTGTTGCTTTAAAAAATCCAACTCGTACCCATCTGCTAGGCTTTTTCTTTTTGAAACAGCAAGGTAAGCAATTGTTTTACCTTCAAGCTCTATGGGCGTTTTAATGTACTTTAAATCCTCAAATAATTTGCCAAAAATACGCTGCTGTTTTTCATCCAGTAGTGCATAGTGCGCGGCATGCTCGGGCGGTGGGCGTCGATCTCGTTGCGCCATATGCTGTGGGGGTCTGGGTCTGCGTTCGCCGCGAATTTCTGAGCGCTGTGGCATATCGCGTAAACTAGGTAAAAACTGGCTTGATTGCAATTGCGATTCAACCAACCTTAAAAAGCGCTGATCGTTACCTATAATTTTATCCCACGAGGGAGTTTGCGCGTATTTATTAGCCAGCTGTACCGCTAATGGCTCTAATGCTTTTACTTCTTTGGCGTTTACAAAATCAATAATACCTTGGCCAATACTGTACTGAATAAGCACAACAAGCCCCGCAATAATGCTAAAGGTGAAGCTAAATAATATTAAAAAAAGTTTGTTGTGAATTTTCATTTATTTTTTATAAACCTGACTCTAAAAGCATTTGAGCTGTTATTTATTGCGTATTTTTTTACTGCTAAAACGTATTATTAAAAGCTCTAAGCACTTTTAAGAATAGCCTGTAATAACAATTGTATTAATTGCGTGTTCTATTATAGCGACTTATAAATAGCGCCTTTAATAACAACGTATAACGTTAACAAGTAAAAGTGCAAACAATGTGCATTATATAAAAAATTACGCTCTAAAAAGGCGACCTAAGTCGCCTTTGTTATTAATCGTTTTTTAAATGCTTATCAAAAAAATCGAGAAACGCTTGTAACGTTTTAATTCTATGCGGCTGATAAGACAAGTAATGATCGCCATCTTCTAGCTCAATGTAAGTAACATCTTTATCTTCGTCATCTAGTTCATCTTCCATTTCTCTACTATGGTAAATAGGGACAACACTGTCGTCGCTACCATGCACAAGTAAAACAGGTTTGTTGATTGATTTAGCAAAATTGACCGGCGAATTGGCCTCTAACTTATCGCTATTTGTTCCAAACTGTTTTCGTACTATGTCTTTGTTTGTAAAGTGTCGGGCTTTACTCACAATATGCTCAAGGTCAGTTACCCCTGCAAAACTTGCCGCACATTTAAATGTTTCAGGGTGTTTAATAACAGCCATTAAGGCGGCATATCCACCATAGCTTGCGCCACCAATACAAATTTTATCTGGCTGAGCAATCCCTTGGTCTATTAACCAGTTAGCTCCATCTTGTAAGTCATCTTGCATGGCTAAACCAAAACCTTGAATCGACTGCATTAAAAAGTCATAACCATAACCACTTGAGCCACGAAAGTTAGGCTGTAACACGGCATAACCATTATATGCCAGTAGCGCAGTCCAATAGTCAAAGCCTGCATAGTCTCGCGCCATAGGCCCACCATGTGGAAATATAATAGTGGGTAACTTATCGCCTTTCTCATAGCCAACAGGCAGCGTTAAGTAGCCTTCTATAATAAGCCCGTCACGTGCTTTATAGCTGATGTGCTCTTTACCGGCGTATACGCTTTCGTTAATGTGTGGGTAAACGTCTGCAAAAAATGTTAAATCACCTCGCTTTCTGTCACCTAACATGTAGGCGCCTGATGTTTTATCTGAGCTGACATACAGTACATATTTTTGCTGATCGTCGCTGGTGCTAACAATATCCATTTCAAATGAATCTTTAGGTAGTGATGCTCGTAAAGAGCGATGTAGCTTATCTAAGTCTTCATCCCAATACGCAATACCATCTTCTAAATGCGAATGCGTAAAGCCTGCCACTTCGCCAGTTTTACGGGAGTAAAAAATATCGCCATCGACATCGTACTTGTCGTCGCTAAAAATGAGCTCACGTTTGTTAGTTGATAGATTAAGCTTAAATAATGCATCACGCCCTTCATGTAGCGCAGTGATGTATAAAAAGTTAGGGTCTTTATCAAAGCCAAGTATCGAAATGCTTTGCTCACTAAATACTTCGTAGCTAAATAGTGTTTGCCACGACTCATTTTGCTCGTTGTACAGCTCGTAAGTAAATTGTGTTTCATCCATTTTTTTAGCAATACGAACCTTGCCTTGTCTATCAGCAAACCAACTGGTTACATCTGCACGAGCACGTTGTATTTGTTTTTTGCGTAAGGTAGTTAGGTCAAGTTCATACACCGCAGGGGTATTGGCTATTTTAAAATCGCCCTGCACGAGTATTTTATTTTCTTGCTCCGGTAAAAAGCTAATAATTCGGTCAGAAAACTGAGGCTGCTTTTCATCACGCGTGTTGTTTGCTCTAAACGCCAGTTTTATTCCTTTATCATCACTTAGATTATACGAATACATTAATGTAGACGCATACTTAACCCCACCAAATTGATATTTAATGTATCGTGCGCCCAATAACAACACATCATTATTTGCCCAACTAAACCAGTCAAAAAATACAGTGTGGTTATCAGATTTAATAATCGGCTTGCCCTTACCTGTTGTAAGGCTTTGCACCATTAAAACTAAATCGCCATCAAGGTTTCTAACATATGCAATGTTATTTCCATCTGGTGAGAGCTTAACTTGGCTTATGCTTTTTAAGCCTGCAAACGCTTCTATGGGTAGCTTTTTATCAGAGGCTGATAGGCAGCTAAAACTAAGTAGGGCAAATACTAAAGTGAGGTAAAGTTTAGACATTCAATATCCATTTGTTTTTATAAGTAACGCTTAATGAGTTAACAGTAAGTGTATAAAGTTAATCTGTTATTTTACAATTGTGGCCGCTTTAGTACAAATTTATCTTTAGTAGAGCTAAAGTAGTCTCCACCCATTTTACCTACGCTGTTTAAACGCGAGGGGTCTATATAGCCATTCACTAACACGTTATCGTCAATATAAATCCCCACCACGTTGAGTAGCATAACTTTGCCGCCACCTGGTTCGTCGCTTATCTGAATAACGTCTCTTAAGGTGCACTCGTATCTTACTTTAGCCGCTGCGGCGCCTAGGGATGTTACGTGTGTACTGGCGATTGTTTCAATATTTGCCGCCTCAAATTCACTCACATTATGTGGATAATTAGCGCAGCTTTGATTCATTTTTTCTACTAGCTCTTCACTGACTATATTAACCACGCAGTTGTTAGTGGCTTGAAGGTTTAAAAGCGTGTCTTTATTGGCTTTGTCGCGTGGGTTTACTTGGGTCACGCTCAGCACTGGCGGGTTACAGCTGGCCACTGTAAAAAAAGAGTAAGGGGCAATATTAGCAATCCCCTCCTTACTAAGTGTGCTTACCCAAGCAATAGGCCGTGGGCTAATACCCCCCACTAAATACGAGTAAACATTGTGCTGCGTGTCTTGCGTTAAATCTAAAAACATAATTTTCCTTTATACGTCGTACTGCAAATCGTAAAAGCGCTGTATTGCGTACAGTATTTCATAACTGCAGCCACTTTTTTAAATATGCGCGAAAAAATAAACATAGTGTGGTTTAAACGCGATTTACGCCTTAGCGACCATCAACCACTTAAAAATGCGTTTAGTGATGATTTACCCACTTTATTGCTATACAACTTTGAGCCACTAATGCTTGAGGATGCACATTATAATGCGCGCCATTGGCGTTTTGTTTATCAATCAATAGGCGAAATAAATCAGCAACTAACTCGCTACAAAGCAACGCTGTATATTTTTAACCAAGACATGCTGACACTGTTAAACACGCTTAATCAAACATACCAAATAGCAAACATATTTAGCCATCAAGAAATTGGCTTAAACAATACTTTTGAGCGCGATAAAGCCGTTGCTATATGGTGTAAAGCTAACAAAGTTAACTGGCTTGAGTCACAAACGGGCGGCGTTATTCGTGGCAAAAAAAACCGTAAAGATTGGAACGCACGCTGGCAACAAACAATGCAGGCTCCTATTGCTATTCCTAATTGGAAAAACATAAAAACCATTACACTTAATAACTACCAAACACCTAAATTGCCCGACAGCTACACGCAAAATGATGACAACTTTCAAATAGGTGGGCCTTTAACTGCACACACAATATTGCAAAGCTTTTTTGCTGAGCGCGGTAAGGGATATCAAAAAGGCATATCTAGCCCCAGCTTAAGCCGTATTCATTGCTCTAGGCTTTCGCCTTATTTAGCGTGGGGTAATATTAGCCTTAAACAGGTTTATCAAACCGCTATTGATGCATACCATGCAAAACACCCAAGCAAAAAAGGCTGGAAGCGCCCGCTTGCTGCATTTGTATCGCGTTTGCATTGGCACTGCCATTTTATGCAAAAATTTGAAAGTGAGAGTACGATGGAATTTAAAGCGCTCAATGCGGGGTATCATCAGTTCCCATATAGAAATGATGACAACGTACAACACGATATTGAGCGCTGGGCACAAGGCCAAACGGGTATACCCATTATTGATGCCTGTATGCGCTGTTTAAAAACCACGGGCTATATTAATTTTAGAATGCGCGCTATGTTGGTTAGCTTTGTAACTCATCATTTAAATATAAGCTGGCAGCAGGCAAGCTTACCTTTGGCAAATTACTTTTTAGACTTTGAACCTGGCATTCATTACCCACAAGTACAAATGCAGGCCTCAGTTACGGGTATTAACACCATTAGGCATTACAACCCAATTAAGCAATCTGAAGATCAAGACCCAACCGGCGCCTTTATTAAAAAATGGTGCCCCGAACTTGAAAAGCTGCCGATAGAATATTTACATGAGCCTTGGCAACAAACACCAATGGAAGCGCTGTTTAACGACTTTAAACTGGGTGAAGACTACCCCGAGCCCATGCTTGATTTAACTCAAGCCTCCAAACAAGCGCGCGAACGTTTATGGCAATATCGCGAGCGCGCCGATGTTAAACGTGCAATTCCTAACATATTAAAAAAGCATGTAGGGCTTACTCGCACACAAAAAAACACCGCAAAAAGTAATTAATATGGCACATAAAAAAAGCCACTTACCACAAAAAATGTGCCCTGTTTGCAACAAGCCTTTTGCGTGGCGTAAAAAGTGGCAGCGCGATTGGGATAACGTTATTTACTGCTCAGAGCGTTGTAAACGTAATAAAAAGTAAAGGTATTAATCCTTTATGCTATGCGTGAGCTGGCGTCTATTTTGCAATGGTATGAATAACTCGGCTTTTAAGGCTGTATTTAGGTGTTTTATGTAAATAGCACTTACTCAGCCTGAAAAGCTTACATGCAACGCAAGGAGAAGATGATGACGATTAAAAAAACGGCAAACTCAACCTGGTCAGGCGATATTAAAACAGGTAAAGGCAGTATTTCTACACAAAGCGGCGCACTTGATAAACAACCATTTGGTTTTAATACTCGCTTTGAAGACGAGCCAGGCTCTAACCCAGAAGAATTAGTGGGAGCTGCGCACAGTGCCTGCTTTAGTATGGCGCTTTCGCTTGCACTTGGCGATGCCGGTTTTAAAGCCGATAAAATTGATACTAAAGCCACCGTAAGCCTTGATGAGGTTGATGACGGCTTTGCAGTCACCCATATAGCGCTTGAAGTAAACGCACGTATTAAAGATATTGCTAACGAGCAATTTCAGGCATTGTGTGAGCAAACTAAAAAAAGCTGCCCTATTTCAAAGCTACTTAATACCGAAATCTCCCTAAACGCAACGCTCGACTCAACCGCATAAAACGTAATTTTTAAACCTTACGGTTTTACGCGTTAAGCCAAGTAACCTGTTACTTGGCTTAACACTCATCCCTAACCCTTTTTGAGTTATTTGAGTTTAATAACTCATTTAGCAGTGCTATACCCATCCCTAAAGCAGGCCAAACTACCCATAAATTATTTGGCGATGTAATTAAGTTTATCGCGGTCAAAAATACCAAAGCCACAAAGTAACGTTTTAAATTATCAAAAAATGCTGGTGTATTCATGTTTGCTCTCCTCTTAAAATGTAAGGTTATTATTGCCTTAATTTTAAAGCCTGAAAGGTGCCATTTGTCATCAGTTAATATGACATTAGTCATCAATTTATAGCAGCCCCTTCAAGCGCATCTCTACAAATACTTATACAAACATACAGTTACTTACAATTATTTAAATGTATTTTAAAGAGTATTTAATATAATACCTTTTCTAGATACACCTATTTAATTTTAAGAAAGGATACTTATGCGCTACTTAATGCCACTCTCTTTGCTTGCACTTAGCTGTACAGCATCAGTAAACGCCGAACAATCAGCATCAAAGCAATGGTTTAATACAATTAACTACGCAAAAATTGATTCTCGCTATTACAGCGACAATGTGTACGGATTATCTACGCATTATTACTTTGAAGAGCAACAAAGCTCGGGAGTATGGGATGATTATGGCTACCTAGATACAGATAGTAATATAGGCTTAAATTACTTTAATTCTGATGGTTTTAGTAGAAAAGGGATTTTTGGAGAAGGCTTTTACGGTAATGCTTTTGCAACCATAGAGTTGCCTAATATTGGCGATACTGATACCTACTCACTTGGCATAGGTTACTTATTTGCTGATTCGCTAAAAGTATCTGCACGTATGATAGATTATGAATATGGTGACACAGTTTATTTATTTAAAGCGCAATATAACCACCAAATTAATGACACCGACTACATTGGTTTTACTGTTGAGACGGATGATGAAATAGAGTCGTGGGACTTATCATCACGTTACTTTGCTCACCTTTACGATGAACGCTACTTTACTATAAATGCTGACTATCTCGATGCTGGTGATGATTCAATTTTTAATGTGTTGGCAAATTATTACTTTAATAAGCATGTTGCAGTAGGCGTTGGTTTATACGACTCAGATTTAGTTGTTGAAGGTAAATACTTTATTAACGATAACTACTATTTTACAGCTAATTACACCGATAACGATGGCTACGATATATACACTCTCAGTTTTGTAGCTCAGTTTTAGTAAATACAAAAAAACCGCCTTGCTGGAGTCACTTCAGTTAAACAAGGCGGCTTTTATATTAAAACAGCTATAGCTTACATATTACCTAGCTCTATCATCATTGCGGTATACATACGTAAATTAAGCGCTAATTGCTCAAGCGTAATAAATTCATGCTCTGAGTGGCCGGTATAACGTTTGCCTGGCATTGAAGGGCCAAACGATACTGCATTATCAAATAATTTTGCGTTAGTGCCTCCGCCAATTGATACAAAGTCAGCTTGTTCGTCACCTGTAAAATGTTTAAAAATATCGAGCAGCTTTTGTGCGTGCGGTGCGTTATCTAACAGCATAGGTGTACCAATAATGGTCTCGACTTTAGTAAGCGTTACGTTATTTGCAGTTTCCCATTCCTTAATCGCGCTGTTTATTTGTGCTTTAAGTAAGTTTTCATCTTTACCAACTGGGCGGCGCGCGTTAATGGCTAACGTTAGTGCGTTACCATCGCGTTCAATTACGGTAGGGGCTACGCTCATTGGGCCCATGAATTCATGCTCGTAGGCAATATTACCAAATTGCTTACCATGAATATCTAAACCAATTAATTGATTTACAAATTTTATAAGCTGCCCATCGCTATTATTTTCAAGTGCGACGTCTTTAAATACCTCGCTCAGGTGTGCAATAGCATTAACGCCCGACTCTGGCTCTGATGAGTGCGCAGACACCCCTTTTACAGTTATTTTTAAGCCTTCAGCTTGCTCTTCGAAGTTAAACTCAACTTCACTAAGTGTTTTAGCTTTAGCTTTTAATGAGTTAATAACAACAGCGCTTGCGTTATGCAGCACTAAGCTTGCATCTTCTGGTATTTGGCTTTTAAACGCGCCGCCCGCTAAATCACTCACATACATACCGGTTTGTTTTGAGGTAGCATTAAAAGTAGGAGCAATTAAGCTCCAGCCTTTCTCGGCTACTACAACTGGGTATGATGCATCAATGGTTACGGCGTATTTTGGCTGCTCGTAGGTTTTCATAAATTCAGTAAGCGGGCCCCAGTCAGATTCCTCCGCTAGGTAAATCATCAACTCTATGCGGTTATTAAGCTCTATGCCTTTATCTTTAATCGCTTTCATGGCGTATAGTGCGGTGGCTATTGCGCCTTTGTCGTCTTCTGTGCCCCGCCCGACTAATTTGCCAGGCTCTGAGGTATCAATAATAAATGGGCTTTGCTTCCACTTACTGGCATTGGCAGGTTGTACGTCTCCGTGGGTTACAACGGTAACCTTTTCGTTTTGATCTCCCATGCCTATAAGCACGGTGTAGCCTAGGTCTTGGTAATCAAACCCAAGCTCTGCAGCTTTCATTTTTAATACAGATTTAAAATTAATAAAGTCAGGATTTTGTGGCGCGGGTATCGACTCTTTATTTACCGTAGGAAAAGCCACTAAATTAGTTAACGTGTGAATTTGTGATTGTTGATAAGTATTAACAGCGTAATTGGCAACACTATCAATATTTGTATGTAATTGTGCATGTGCGCTAAAAGCAAATAAAGCACTGCAAAGCAAAGCTAACTTTTTCAAAACGTATCCTTTTGTATGAATCATTACTACCAATGCGCAATAATAAATCGCTTAAATAATTAAATTGGCATTAAAGCTAAATTATACCGCCAAGCAATAGTATTAAATAGGCCTTTGCGGCAGGGTTACAACAATCGCGCTTTAAATTTAGATAGCGGCTTACATTGCATTGGTTGTATAATGCGCGACCTTAATTAATCAGAGTATTAGTACTAATGAACCGCCGCAAAAAAATCGTCACCAAATTTCAGAAAAAAGATAAACGTGCTAATGCTAAATTGCATAAAAGTAATAAACCGGCGTATGTATCAAAAGCAGAGCGTGAAAAACTAGCTTTAGAGGCGCAGCAAACAACCAACGCCGAGCAAGTTACGCCAACACCTGATTAAACTAAAGCGCCAAGCAGCATATTCTCAACGCTTTATATGGGTTTAAAATGCGTAACTGGCACTTATATTAAATGAGCGCCCTTGCCCAGCTAATTGAGTAAACCCCGTGCTGTTACCTTGCTTAAGCGCTGCAATACTTACCCCGCCTAGGGGTAATTGATAAAACGTATCAAATAAGTTTACCACCTCAATACCCAGCGTAAGCGCATCAAAAGAAGCTTTAGAGCTTATATTAACTAAGCTGTAACTAACGGTTTGGTTTTCTAAGCGGTTAACATCAACGCGTGATTTTGTATCCACCCACTCCCACGACAGCGCATTTTCAAATAATCCTATTTGCTGGCTTAATGAGAGCGCTGTATGCAATGGCTTAATTTGATATAGCGGCTGGTTAGTATCGTCGCGCTTACCACGGGTACTTGTAACGTTTGCTGTTAATACCCATTCGCCAAACTGTGTTGATTGATAAAGTGCCTTACTTATATCAAGCTTTGCGCCATAAAGTGTGGCGTCAACATTACTAAACTGCAAAATATTACGTGATGTGTTTGCTAACCCATAACTATTAAAACTACGTACAATATCTGCATCAATGTAGTCGTTTACATCGGTGTACCACACATTAGCACTTACACGCCAAGCATCATCTTTAGCTGTTTTTGAATACGTTGCACTAATGGTATTTGCGGTTTCTACATCAAGCTCTGGATTACCAATATAACCATTAGCGTCGCCGTACCAGCCAATCATTGTGCTTGCCATATTACTTACACCCCAACTGTAACGCTCATATAAATTAGGGGCTCGGTTTTTACGGGCAAGGCCTAATTGTAGCTCGTCATAAAGTGTGAATTGATAATTAGCTAATACATTTACATCAACTAAGGTGTCGGTTTTATCTCTATCGGCATTGTTAAAATCATTGGCAGCTAGCGCATTATTGGCAGTTGTCATTGCGTTCATACTACCCGTATTCATCATGCCATCGTTATAGGCTTGTACTTCATCAACCTGTGTATTAACACGCTCAACCCTTATACCCGTATTTAACCAGAGCTTGTTATTGATTTGGCTTTCATATTCTGCAAATAAGGCAATACGCTCACGCTTACCGTTATTAATATTTATATAATCATTTGGCCCCATCATGGTTGAGCCTTCAATCGCTGGCCACCAATCATCAATGCGGTAATTATAATATTCTTGTCCAAGTAGTAATGAGCTATTTTGATCAAGTGTAAGGCGCCATTTAAGCTGTGTGCTTATGTCTTTTGCATCTGTTTTCATGGGCATCATGCCGGTTTTTTCTTTACTAAAAAAACCCATTTCGTGTTTAACGCTGTGCCAATTAACTTGCCCTTCTAGCTCGCTGTTTTCAAAACTGCGCTTATATTGGGTAATAGCGCCATAGCTGGTGTTATCAGTCATATCCATGTACTGGTTAGCAAAACCCTGATACGGTATTTTTTGATGCGTAAGCTTTATCACAACTTGCTGTTTATCGTCACGTATCGCGCCAGTTAGGCTGTGGTTTTGAGCCCTATATAATGTATCAAGTACCACATTACCTTTTCCATCTTTGTAGCTGTTGGCATCACTAAACGACCCTTGGTAATTAAGGCTCACAGTATCGCTTGCTAAACGTGCTCCAAAACCTAGCTTTTGGCCGTTATCAACACTGCTGTACTTAGCCGAGACATAGGCTGAGTTCCATGCAAGCTCAGTATTTTCGCTGTATTGTGGTGAAATTGAGTTAACGCTTATTACACCTGCAATGTTATCGCCACCAGCACTCACTGGCGAAACACCAGCAACTACATTGTAAGCCGTTACTTGATTAGCTGATACGTAAGAAAGAGGCGGGTTCATCTGATTAGCGCACGCTGCAGTAACCTCTGCGCCATCAACCAGTACTTTTACTCTATCGCCCATTAAACCATTTAAAATAGGTAAGTTAGACACCCCGCCCGCAGCCGAAAAATCAACACCTAAATTGCTAAGCATTGCCTCTGACGAACCAAGCGATAAGTGCTTGTTGTGTACCTGTCCATGCACTTCAATAATTTCTAAAGTGTTATCATCTGCAAATACTGCAGGAGATAAAAGGCCAGTTAATAAAAGTGTTAACGGAGAGAATAAATAAGTGTGTTGGATATGTTGAATATGAGCCATTTATAATTTATGCCACTGTTATATATGGCATAAATTATATAATGTAGTTACAAGTTTAAAGCGCGACAAAATGTCGCACTTTGAGAACTTACTGCCACTTAACTCGCGTTAAGCTTAGACACTGTTGCAGAAACAGCATCTGCGCCGCGTTCTATTTCTTGAATTACTTCTGAGACTTTCGCTATTAGCTCTCGGCCTTGCTCTGAGGAATCAGAGACAGAGGTGATTTGCTTTGAAATATCGTTAGTCAGCTCTTGGTTGTTTTTAACTACGGTTGCAATTTCGTTGGTTGAACTGCTGGTGCTTGCTGCAAGCTGCCTAACTTCATCGGCTACCACGGCAAAGCCGCGCCCGTACTCGCCCGCTCGGGCGGCTTCAATAGCTGCATTTAACGCCAATAAATTAGTTTGATCGGCAATACTGCTTATGGTCGAAACAATAGAGCCGATAACTGCTGACTGCTCATTCAGGTTTTTAATTAAATCAACCGATTTAAGTACTTGGCTTACAATTGCATCTGAGTTTGCAATTGCATCATGTAATATATCTGAGCCCGTTTTTGCAGTTTGCGCACTCGACACCGCCGATTCATACGCAATTTGTGCGGCCTCACTAACGGCTTCGTTGTCTTTTATGCGATCGGTAATATTAGAGGCAAACTTCACTATTTTTATCACTTTGCCTTTATTATCTAAAATGGGGTTATAAGTTGCCTCTAGCCATATTTGCGAGCCATCAGAGGTTATGCGTTTAAACTTACCCGACTTAAACTGTCCATCGCTTAGCTCTTCCCAAAACCGAGGGTTATTTTGATAAAAAGAGTCAGTACAAAACATTTTGTGATGCTTGCCAACTATTTCTGCAAGTGAATAACCCACCGTAGATAAAAAGTTATGATTTGCTTTAATTATGGTGCCATCGGGGTTAAATTCTATTGTAGCCAGCGCCTTATCAAGCGCTTCGGTGAGCGCTTCTTGAGATTTTCGCTGTACATAATTTTTTGTAATATCCGACGCTATTTTAATAACCTTAGTAACCACCCCGTTTACTTCAACAGGAAAATAAGTAGCCTCTAGCCATAGCTTTTCGCCATTAGCGTTAAAGCGCATAAAGGTACCGCTTGTTGAGTTTGCCCCTTGCAGCGCTTGCCAAAATTCGCTGTACTCACTCGACTTAGCGTAGTCTGAATCGCAAAACATCCGGTGGTGCTTGCCTATTACCTCTTCTCTTTTGTAGCCTACGGTATCTAAAAAAAGATCATTAGCGTCTAAAATTTTTCCCTCGGGTGTAAATTCAATATACGCTACATGGTTATAAATAGCGGATAGTACTGATTTACTTTCATTGAGTTGACGTTCCAATTCTTCAACTTTGGCGTTATCTTTTCGTAGACCAAACATGTGTTAAACCTTTAGGGAATAATAATAGGATGACAATAACGAACAAATATAAAAATAATATGTAAGCTAGCAATAAATGTAACAACTTTGTAAATATAGGTGTTTTTTAGTTTTTCTGCGAGCAATTAAAAGCTTGCTAGTGAGTTGCTTTGTAAAAACTTTTTATAAATTAATCTAATAAGTAACACTTTATAGCAATTAACAAAAGTAAAACAAGCCAAAAATACTATTTTTTATACATGACGTAGTACACTTTTTAACTTAAAATAGCCATCTCACTGACACACTCCACACCTAATATATGTTTACTCTCCACACAGTTAATGTGTGGCTATTCACTATTTTTAAAATCAAAGTTAAAGGATCTTCTATGAGTGCAGATGTTGCGTCGGCATCTAATCAGTTAAATAAAACTGCTATTTTATTAGTGTTAGCACTAGGTACGTTTATTTTAGGATTATCAGAATTTTCAATGATGCCTATGCTGCCGCTGATCAGTGAAACGTTTGGCTCAACCCCTTCGCAAAGTGGCTATGCAATTAGCGCCTATGCTATTGGTGTCGTGGTAGGCGCGCCGGTATTAATGCTTACAACGGCCAATATGCGAAAACGCAAAGCTTTGCTGATTTTTTTAAGCCTAATGTGTATTTCTAATGGTTTGAGTGCATTAGCAACCTCATTAGAGCAGCTCGTTATTTTTCGCTTTTTAAGTGGCTTACCTCACGGCGCATACTTTGGTGCCGCTATTTTGCTTGCCTCCGATATTGCCCCTTCGGGTAAACGCGCGAGCTTTATGTCAAAAGTATTTATGGGCTTAACCATTGCGACCATCGTTGGCGTGCCTATTGTTACCTTGGTGGGGCAAAACCTAAGCTGGCGTTATTGCTTAGGTGGCGCTGCGGTTTTAGCGTTTATTGCGTTTATATTTGTATACAAAGTAGTGCCAAATATTGATAACGCTAAGCCATCTAACTTACTTAATGAGTTTGGCGTACTTAAAAATAAACTGGTGTGGTCTATTTTAGGTATTGTTATTATTGGCTTTGGCGGCGTGTTTTGTATTTATACATACATTGCCGATACAATTTTAGATGTAACTAAAACAGCCCCTTACACTATTTCTATCGCTATGGTGATGTTTGGTATTGGTTGTACGTTAGGTAATTACATATTAGGTAAAGCGGCCGATAAATCTGCCATTAAAACCACAGGCCTTGCACTGGTGTGCACCATCGTATTTGCAATTGCCTACGTTAGCGCAAGTTACAATATTTGGATGCTGTATGCGGTTATATTTTTTATTGGTTGCAGTGTGGGTTTGGCAACGCTTATTCAATCTTTATTAATGGATGTAGCCCCAGAGGGCCATGCAATGATTGGTGCATTAGTACAATGCGCATTTAACACCGCAAATGCTATCGGCCCTTGGGTTGGCGGGGCTGTTATTGCACAAGGTGCAGCGCCTAACCAAACAGGTTATGTCGCAGCGGCGTTGTTTTTAGGCGGCTTAGTAATGTGGTTTTTAAGCTACTTGCAACTTAATAAACAACAGCCCGCAGCACAAACCTGTTAAGCATATAAAAAGAGCGGCTAATACAATTAGCCGCTCTTTTACTTTAACAAGGGGATTTAATCACCCACCTTACTGGGCCTCTAACGACGCCATATCAATAACAAAACGATAGCGTACGTCTGATTTTTCCATTCGCTCATACGCGGTGTTTATTTGGTCAATATTAATCATTTCGCACTCTGGCAATACGTTATTTTTGCCACAAAAATCTAGCATCTGCTGGGTTTCTTCTATCCCACCAATCAGTGAGCCTGCGATGCGGCGGCGACCCATTAAAAGAGGCACAGTGTTTAGCTCTTCTACGGGGCCAACTTGCCCAACAATAACTAGCGTCCCATCTATGTCTAATAAGGGTGTGTAAATAGACAAATCGTGCTTAACAGGTACGGTGTCAATAATAATATCAAAAGTCGACTGCGACGCTTTCATTGCATCTTCGTCAGTCGACACTAAATAATGCTGCGCGCCAAGTTTTACTGCGTCATCTTTTTTAGACTCACTTCGCCCAACCACTGTTACACTCGCGCCCATGGCTACGGCATTTTTAACAGCCATGTGACCTAAGCCACCAAGCCCTACAACGGCAACACGGCTGCCTTTTGTAACGCCCCACTTATGTAATGGAGAGTAAGTAGTGATACCTGCACATAATAAAGGGGCAACGCGCGAAAGCTCTAAATTTTCAGGGACTGATAGTACAAATTCTTCACGAACAACAATATGTTTAGAATAGCCACCTTGGGTCATCTCGCCGGTTACTCTATCTTTACCTGCGTATGTGCCTACCATGCCTTCTTGGCAAAATTGCTCTTCGCCGTTATCACACTGTTTGCAGCTTTGGCATGAATCAACCATGCAGCCTACCGCTACCGTGTCACCTTTTTCATAGTTTTTAACAGCGCTG